>CAVEGL010000079.1:0-3746 GCA_963615165.1 bacterium
CGTAGAATGTACTTATCTTACATTCTTCTCCATTTTTCTTCAAAAAAGCGGTTGCGGCAATTTTTCCGTCAATATAGCAAGAGATGATTTCGCGTTCACCATCAAAAATACCGGGTACGTATTTACTATAAAAATGATCGGTATGGTCGGGATAATCTTCACAAAACCAATCCGTAATCAGATAACTTTCATAGACGATTTTAGAAAATTCCTTATTGCGATCAGTCTTAAGTAAATCCGACATCTTAAAAAATTCGCACGTCGGTTTTTTGCCTTTGATTTTAAGTCTAAGCTCAAATACGTAAACGCCGAGCGCCTCTTTATCCTTAGGGTAAATCCATTGAAGCGTTTTCAGCGCTCCATTAAAAGTCATTCCCGGCAGTGCACGATTGACATTCTCAATTTCCAGCATTCTCTTGAAACTGTCGTAAACGCTCACACGTTTTACATCGAACTCATTTGGACCGTAATTCTCAAATGTAATCGTATCTCCTTCACGGACTTTCTTGATTTGTGGATAACCTACGCGTATCTCAAGACTTTTTTCTCTGTTCTTGAGCTGACGGAAATATTCCTTTTTGATTCTCCAGACGTGTTTTTTCGTCATCGTATATCAACTCCTTTCAATGTGCTAACGGACGCATTATTACGCCCCGCTTACTTTATAATATAACACAAAAACATGTATTTAGCAATACCGTCTAATTTCATACCGTTCTAGGCTATTCAGCCTACTTCCGTCCCTTAATCAATATATGTGCAAAAAACGCCGTAAACATCGCACATGGGATTATCGCCACCCCTAAAATTGTCGCCATAATTACATAGCCTCTCGTCCCGTCCGGCTTCACTATCGAAGTTTCGCCTAGCGGCGCAACATAAGTTGGGTCAGTCGGATCATAAGCAATTTGCACCGCCTCCTCTCCACTCCGCGCCAAATTCACACTCTCCACCGCCAAATTCATCCGCGTAAACTGCATATTCAGCACCGAATTAGTCGAATTTCGATCCGCATGAAAAATCCGCAAAACCGTCGTCTCCCCCGCTCCCAGTTGCACCCCGGAATAAGCCAAATCCTGCCCATTCACCGCAGTCAAAACCTTTCCCTCCTCAGAAATCACAAACTTCGCCGTCATAGCGTCATGCACCCCACCGAGATCCAGCGCCAACCTATCCCCCACAAACACAAAAGTATCATCATCCGCCTCAATTTCAAACGTCTCGCCCCCATCCGCCAAAACCGTAAAAGGTACCGCCAAACTCATCGTGAACAAATGATTGTGTCCGTCCCGATTTGCGCCGTCCGCCTGCCGCGAAGTCGCCGAATCAAGCGGATAAAATTCCGCCTGATAAAACTCAAACTCCGACGTCGCCGCATCGTACTTCATCTCCAATATCCCAGGATAGCTCACGCTCGCCCCATCCACCGCCGCAAACCACCGCCGAAAGCTTTCCGCACTGATCCCCCGATTCGTCAGCGCCACCCCCGCCCCTGTCGCCACAGGTAAATAATCCTCACCCAAATAAAAGTCCACCAATCCCTGCTCCAACTTCCCGCCCAAATAGCCACACTCGCGCCACTCAAATTGCCGCTCCGCCAACTTATCGTTAGCGTTATCATAAAGATTCACGCATTCCTCCGCCTGTTGATCATAATAAGTCACCGGCAAAGCCACCGTCTCACCATCCTCCACCCCCGCACTCGCCAAAATCGCACTCGCCTCATGCGACACCATCGATTCATGGATATCGTCAATCGTACCACCCAGCCCCAAAATCATCAAAATCATCGCTAAACCAAAAGCCCCCGCCGCAAACACCCCTAGCATCTTTCGTTTTTTATAATCTTTATGCATAGTTCCTACTTCCATTATATGCTCAAATTTCCAAAAATCAACCATTTTTTCAAATTTAATTTTAAGCAACACCCCCAGAATATATTGACTAGAATTTAACTGACTGGGCAAGGCAGGCGACATAGAAGTTCTACCGATGCCTTTAGTCGTATAGCATTTTTTGCATACGAGCTCCACATAACCAAAAAGTCATTCATGTCGTCCGCCTTCATTACCCAGCCAGAGAGATATTCAACCATCCACACCGCCACCCCACATTCTCAGTCAGAAAGATAGCCACCCGCTCCACACTCTCATCCGGAGAGGCGCCCAGCCAAAGAAATCTCAAACTACGTCTCGTGTTCGCCAACTCCCACATCGTCAATCCCCAACCGCTCATCTCCCAAAGCCTTCTCCCCAAAAGGTTCCTGATAGGACTCCACCGCCTCAATCTCCGCCTCCAAATGTCGCAAATACCCCCCCAGCCCTTCCGCCGTCACATCGCCATTCATCTCGAAGTTAAAATCATCATCCTCATCTTCCTCTTCTTCCTCAATCTCCGCCTCATCCGGCAAAAATCCCGGTCTCGACCGATCCAAATAAATATCTCCCGAATTATGATATATTACCAGCGCAACCATCGTTGTCGCAAGCGCTATCACCACCGCTCCCACGCCCAATATCAATAAATTCTTCCCACCATTTTTTTGCTTATTCGACTTTTTTCGCCGACCCCTCACTCCGCCAAACATCCCATCGATCACCCCCCGTAGCCACTTCTTTTTCGCACCTTGAGTGCTCAACTTGCCCTTCTTGCCCCGCCAACCGCTCACTTTACCCTTCTTCTCGCTTTCAGTGTCTCGCTTACCAAACATCTTATTCCACATCTTCCACCTCTATCAGCTCCTTCACCAACTGCTTATGCCGCAAAATCAAAGCATCCATACTCTCCACATCCGCCCGCACCGTCGCCCGCATTTCGCGCACCGCCTGCAATTTCACATAAAACCCCTCCGGCTCCGTCCGACAGTCCACCCCTGCCAGCTCCTCTAGCCCCTTCTGATACTCCACAAAATTACTCGCAAACCGCATCTTCTCCGCCGTCAAATTCGTCTGATTCTCTAACAGCGCCGTATTCGGCATATTATTTTCCACCAATTTCACATTCAAAGCCTTCACATATTTCGTAATAATCGTCTCATAATGTCTACCCAAATACAGCCGCGCCTTCGCATCACTCTTCTGCACCTCTCTCAAATCTTCCTGAATTTTACTACAATTCGCTGCAATAAGCCCCCCCTTAATCGGCGTATAATCTTGCGCCAAAACCGTCGCCACCCCTCCAAAACTTCCCAAAATCATCAAAATCCCCAATCCTATCACAGCCTTCAGCCGCACACCTTTTGTCATCTTTTTGACTTTTTGCATAGATTAAGAATACCTCTGTTATTATTGACAAAATTCGCCAAACGTGATATAATCAGAAGAGATGGCCTTTCGGTCCTAAATTCTTCTTAATTTCATTATATCACCATTCTCCATTTATCGTAACCCAAACACCAAAAATACCCCGCCAAAAATTCCGCTAAAAGCTCCCGACACCAAAAAATATCGCCCCACAAAAAAACACTAACCACCCCAAAAACGCTAGTCCCGCCGCAACATCACCGTAAAAGCTTCACTGGGAATATCAATTTTGCCAAACCGTTTCATACGAGCCTTTCCCCGTTTCTGCTTTTCTAACAATTTCGCCTTTCGATCTCTATCGCCAGTATGAATTTTCACCGTTACATCCTTACGATAAGCCCCAATTGTCTCACGCGCAATAATTCGCGCTCCGATTGCTGCCTGCAAAGCCACCTCATAATTTTGTCGCGGAATTACTTCTTTCAATTTTTTTGTTACTTCACG
>CAVEGL010000080.1:0-3680 GCA_963615165.1 bacterium
GCCAAAATCTCCCTAGTGCCTGCCTCGAGATTAATCAGACCTTCATCGCGGGTCGTAAAAACGCCATTTTGACCCCAGTATCTGCGGTTATTCTAAACACGCTCAAAACGCTCACTAAAATCCCCGATGAAGTCGATCTAATCGCGCCAGAAATTTTGGAGCCAATTCTCGAGATTCGCAACAAAATCTCCAATTTCCAAACCACGCACCTGCATCTGGGGGATGTCCTGACCGCGCTCTCGATTTGCTCCTCCACCAATCCCATCGCTCAAAAAACCTTGACCAAACTAGAACAACTAAGAGGTGCGCAGCTGCACGCTACTCACCTTATCCCAGACGACGAGCTAGTGATTCTCTCCAATCTAGGAATCGACGCCACCAGTGGGACGGAAATTGACTTCTCCTGAATCGGTAGTTAGCGTCAACTTCTGAGCTTTTTGATCTAATGTATAAGTATAGGCATCATCTAGCGTATAAAGCCAATCAGTCTCAACCCTCAACGTGTTGCCCTCGATCTCCCAAATAAAACTATAATCATTTTGATGATTATTTGTCGTAAGCGTCCCCTTGCCCGCCTCAGTGAAATCCCAAATCACCCCATCGCCGTCAACTTCCGTCCACTCTCCGATTTGAACCAAAAACTCAGCATCGCTCGCTTTTGCTGCTAAATTTAATCTGATAATCAAAAAAATCACGCCAACAATCAAGGCTACCACTCCAACCGCTAAAGCGCTAATAGATATAATTTTCTGTTTCTTCATAAGCATATTGTACCAACAGAAAGTTAGTTTGGCAAGGGTGTGGGACTATCGAGCGTATTATTGATTGACCCTCGAATCAGAACGGGAATATTTGAATATATGCTGACGGCTGCTTTTGTTTCTGGATATGAACTTACGTCATGGCATAGGGGCATTTATGAGTCTACTAATCGGGTGGAAGTTATATATGACGAACTAATGAATGAAACTGGCTACGATGCTTACACTGTAACTGAAAAAAGACGACTGAGTTCGATACGGCTTTTGTTGATGCGGGTGGGGCTAGAAACGATTATACTTACGGCTACTACACGATGCAGGAGATGACTACTTCGATTTGTAATGATGCGATTACTCTGACTAGTATTTCGGACGTACAAATTACCAGTCTTATAGATACTCGCGATATGGGAATATATTATATTGCCAAACTGAAGGATAGCAAGTGCTGAATGTTGAACAATTTGCATTTGAGGAGTCGGTTTTTCTCGACAACGCTTACGCGTGCAAATGCTAATATTGGCAGGTCTTCTTGGATTTTACCAGCTTCAGATACTACCAATTTTGCATATTCTGCCGGTTATGCCAATGCTGTTATCAACGTAGCCTCCAAAAACACTACCACAACTGACTGCAAAAAATGGCAGTGGTAAAAAGACATATACTACAACTACTATGCCGCCCCTGTTAGGTATGTTGCTCAGTAGATTGTACGTCATCTATTAAGTGTGGGGTTTATCTCCACATTCTTCAATAATACAAAAACCACCTATCCACCCCTAAGAATATAACCGCCCCTTCACCAACTCGGCATAAGTTCGCGCCGCCTGTCGAAAATTCGTTAATTCCGCCCCTTCAATCTTGTGATATCCCGCATCGTTAAACTTCTTAAATACTCCAGTCGGCCGCACCTCATATCGGATATTCGTCTCTTGCAGATTACCCGCCGCGTCCACCCAATTTTCGTGATAAAGCCACACATTTTTCTTCAAGACAAAGAATTCGCGCTGATGCCCCTCCGGTATCGGTCCAAAAATCGTCCGCCCGAGAGCCGACTCAGCGTTGATTAAGTCGTCCAAGTTCAATTTCACCTGTTGAACTTTGGGTTGCCGATTAATTATTTTTGAAAACTTCCCAAACGACATGCCTCGATCTCCTCTGATATACGATTAAGTTCAGTAAAAATCTGCATCGAGTTTGCCGTGGTCTCAAAATCATAGGCCTCATTACGGGCGTAAGACGGTATCTGAAAAGTGGAAGAGATTTTTGGCATTTTTTGTAGTCTCCTGCTCAATTTTACTAAATTCCACACCCATTTTTACCGCCATCCATTCAGCAATATTGCGAATGTAGGCTGATTCATTAATTATACCACGAAAAGGAATCGGAGTCAAGAATGGTGCGTCCGTCTCTAATAAAACCCGCTCAAGTGGCGGCATCGGCAGAGTCGAATAGGTCGCCAGCCCGTTCACGCCAACATAAAAATCTGTATTTTCGAGAATCTTGCGCAGATTCTTCTTGTTGTCTGTAAAACTATGTACTACCCCGCGCACCCCAGTAAAATTAGCCACAATCGCCAAAAAATCCGAAAAAGCCTCGCGCACATGAAAAGAAAGTGGTAAATCGAGATCGCGCGCCAGCTGTAGCATCTCCTCAAACAGGCGAATCTGCGCCGCCCTGTCGTAGCCAGCCTGATGATAATCTAGCCCCACCTCGCCGGTCGCCACCAATTTGTCCCGCTTTGACACCAATAATTCTTGCCAATTCGCCTCCGAATTTACCTCACCGCAATTCTCTGGGTGCACACCAAAAGTCCAATAAACTCCATCATGTGTAATTGCAAAGTCTCGCGCCGCCAAAGAATCTTTCACTGAAGTGCCAATGCAAACGACCTGTCCCACTCCGTTTTGCCGCGCCTTTATCAGCATCGCCTCCGCTTGCTCCGCCGAGAAAAACTCTCGGTCGTGCAAATGACAATGCGTATCAATTAACATTAATTCCGATTCTCGCGCTTACGCTTAATTGGGTCCAGCTGTCGCTTGCGCAGACGCAGCGACTTCGGTGTCACTTCAAGCAACTCGTCGTCAAGCAAGAAATCCAAGCATTGCTCTAACGATAATTGCGTATATGGTGTGAGCTGAATTGCCCCGTCCGAAGCGTGCGTACGCATATTGGTGAGCTGTTTTTCGCGACAGACGTTAATGTCGAGGTCGTCCTTTTTGTTGGAAAGCCCCACAATCATACCTTGATAAACTGGCACCTGCGGCGGAATATATAAAACACCACGCGCCTGCGCTGTATCGAGCGCATAAGCAGTCGAAACTCCGCTCTCGAAAGAGATCAAGGCGCCATTGCGCTCAGGCTTATATTTGCCGTCAATCGGGCGGTAGCCAGCCGGAATGCTAGACATAATGACGGTGCCCTTTGTCGCCGTGAGCAGGTTGTTGCGAAGTCCGATCAGAGCGGCAGTCGAAATCTTGTAGACAAAACGCGTCGCTCCAGAGGTCGTAATCTCTTGCGTTTTTAGCTCGGCGCGACGAATCCCCATTTCTTGCGATACTGCGCCCACGAATTCTGGCATCACTTCGATAGTTAAATCTTCGATTGGCTCGCATTTTGCGCCATCAATCTCGCGGTAAACCACTTCGGGTCGCCCCGCCTCCAGCTCGTATCCTTCGCGACGCATCGTCTCAATCAGCACAGAAAGATGTAGCTCGCCACGCCCCGAAACTTTGTATCCCAATCCATCTGGCTGAATTTTTAGAGCAATGTTGGTCTCGAGCTCTTTTTCTAAGCGTTCCGCAATCTGTCGTGAAGTCGTAAAATCGCCTTCTCGCCCCTTAAGCGGCGAAGTATTTGGTCCAATATAAATCGACAGCGTCGGCGCCTCAAGCTCGATCGTAGGCAGCGCCTCCGGAT
>CAVEGL010000081.1:0-1278 GCA_963615165.1 bacterium
CTTTAGTACAACTCAACCCCAGTAGCTTTTTATCGTCGCTAATGGGCAGCTCCTCAGTAATGAGCATGCATTCTTCTTACACATCTGTTTTTATGCAAGTACCTAACGAAGAATCGCAATTCAAAGAACAATACGGTGAGTTGATTGCGGGACACTATCCTGCCAACTATAATGAAGTCGTATTAGTGCTAGTGGGGGACGGCAGCTCCATTTCAGATTATTTAGTTTACTCTTTAGGTTTGCGCAATACTACCGAATTCTCAAACATTATGACCAAAATCTTTAGTGGTGAATCTGTCTCTATAGACACCAAGCCAATGGCATTTAGTTACGATGACTTAATGAGCATCGATTTACGGCTAATTCAGCCGTCTGATTTGTACAAATACAATAACGAATACAACGTCTACGAAGACATGAGTAGCGACGACACTTATATGCAAAACCTTTATAACAACGCTGAGCAGCTCAAAATCGTAGGCATTGCCAGCTTAGAAGGCGCTGGTACTGGCGGGATTGGCTACACACCGGCACTAATAAAACATATCGTAAATTACGCTGCTGGTACACAGATCGTACAACAACAGCTGAATAATCCAGACATAGACGTCTTTTCCGGTAAACGTTTCGACGAAGAGACAAACGATTTCGACTTCTCTTTCGCCGACTTAGTTTCGGTAGATAATAGCAAATTAGAATCCGCTTTTCATGTAAACATCGATCAGTCCGTTGTTGCACGCAAAACGCAAGAATATATGGAGTCAATATCTAACTCCATCACCACGAATACAGAGCCCGCCCGCGAATCTTTCGTTTCTGGTTTCAATAATTTGGCAGCTGAGCTCAAAGTCATCTTACCAACCCCAATTCCAGACCCATCCGACGACACTAAAACTCTCCCTGGCTTCACCGCAGAACAAGTCGATACTATTGTAGATAACTATTTAGCCAGTATCTCGGAGCTAGACGACTATCTCAAAACGCCTTACGCCAGTTTGTTAAAAGCCATTCTAAACGCTTACCTAGCAACCTACGGCACATTGCCGGATTCGTCTATAGATTATTATGATTTAGCAACCAAATCTGTCACCAAAAGCGCCGCTTTTAGCACCGCCGCCCAAACTATAGCGTCCGCTGTTACAGAACTACAAATGAAACAAACCATACTAACCCAAATTGGCAAACTCACCGCCTATCTTTCCACCGGTTTTGCCAACTCGCTCTCCGTGGACCCTAACGCCATCACGGATGCCTTTACGCTCAATTTCACCGAAGATG
>CAVEGL010000081.1:1288-3636 GCA_963615165.1 bacterium
GGCTGATACCAATTTAATTAAATTAGGAGATCAAGATTTAGCAGTTCCCACCATGATTGACTTTTATTTCAAAAGTTTTGAAGATAAAGAAGCATTCTTGGCTTTCGTAGACGACTACAACGACCTCATGCGCAAAACTGGACACGAAGACAAAATAATCGAATATACCGACACCGTAGGCGCCCTCACCGGCTCAATCAAAACAATCGTCGATGCCGTCTCTTATGTTCTAATCGCATTCGTATCCATCTCCCTGGTCGTCAGCTCCATCATGATCGGCATAATCACCTATATTTCCGTCTACGAACGCACCAAAGAAATCGGCATCTTGCGCGCAATCGGCGCCTCCAAACACAATATCAGTAACATTTTCAATGCCGAAACCTTCATTATAGGACTACTATCCGGGCTCCTAGGAATCGGAATCTCCTACCTTTTCATCCCCATCATCAACGCCGTTCTGCATCAATTCACAGGCGACATTCCCTTAAGCGCCTACTTAGACCCAAAATCGGCAGGAATTTTAGTAATTATCAGTGTCATTCTGACCTTAATTGGCGGATTAATTCCCGCCAAAAAAGCCTCCAAACGCGACCCCGTAGAAGCTCTAAGAGCAGATTAATCATATAATTAATGGATGAATTAAGATGAAACCAATTTTCGAAATTTTTAAAACCGACATTAAGCAACTATATAAAAGCCCGCTAGTGCTATTAATTATAATTGGAGCCATATTTTTGGCAGGAGTGTATGCTTGGCTGAATGTCGATTCCAACTGGGATCCCTATGGCAATACGGAGTCTATACCAATCGCAGTGGCAAACGAAGATGATGGTGCAAACTTTTTGGAAAATCAGGTAAATATAGGAGAATCTTTAGTAGAAGAATTGGCAGATAATAATGATATTAAATGGATTTTTGTAGATAAAAATGCGGCTATTAGTGGAACCGAAAGCGGTAAATATTACGGAGCAATTATTATACCAAAAGATTTTACCAATAAAATTACAACTCTCCTAACAGAATCCGAAATCCAAAAACCAACTTTCGATTTTTATGTTAATCAAAAGAAGAACCCTATAGCACCTATTATTGTAAATAAAGTTATTGGCGCGGTACAGACTGAAATTGACCAATCTTTTGTGAATAAAATTGTCTACAATACAGTAAACCGAGCTGGTATTTTGCAAATCAAGGGCGAAGCGACAACCTCCAATGTGGTAGAGGGTCTGCACGAAACGCAAGACAGCATCCGTCAATTAAAAACGTTGCTCGGTACGGCTTCAGCGGCAGCGGATTCTACAAGCGGTGCCCTAAAATCGGTTCAGAATCTTTTAACTGTGATTAACGTAAATACAGGCGCCCCAGTTAACTACGACGCAACAATTTCTGACTTGCAAAAATATCGCAACGCATTAAACGAATCACTAGAAACATACAAGACAAAAGCTAATTCAATTATCGCAACAGCCGAAAATTTGATGCAGCGGCTAGAACCCGATAGCGACGCTTATCAAAAGCTAGCCAATCTAGTCGAACAACTAAAAACTAACCTGGAAGATCTAGATAACAATTATTCGGATAAATTAATCGGTCTTACTGACTCAATTGAGAAAAATTTAAATACAATATCAAACAATTTAACCTCAACGAAAAACGCACTCAAGACAACGTTAGACCAAAGCAATATGGCAATGGGCAGTATTATTGATTCGCTTAGCGCAGTGTCGTCTTATGTAGGAACCACAAACTCATACCTTGATGGAATAATCGCAGATATTGATAAGGTAATTGAATCGGTAAACGACATCACCAAAAGTGAACTATACCTAGGTTTAATGAATCTATTACAAAATCCACCAGAAGTAGTAGCGGACTTTATCGCTAAGCCCATTGACGCGAACGAAATTGACGTTTATTCCGCTAATAGCTACGGAACAAAAATGGCGCCTTTTTATACAGCCTTAGCATCTTGGGTAGGTTGCACAATCTTAATTTCTATATTAAAAACAGATGTAGAATATAAAATTAAAAAGCTAAAACCCTATCAAAAGTTTTGGGGAAGATTTATAATTTTTGCCTTAGCTGCAGTCATGCAAGGTATAGTAATTTCGACTGGAGTCTTAATAATCGGTGTAGAAACGCAAAACGATTTCTTATTTGTTGCTTCAATGGCTTTGATAAGTTTAGTTTTTATAACAATCGTCTACCCATTAGTCGTGACTTTTGGTAAAATCGGTGCTGGCATTGCAGTGGTAATTTTAGTTTTACAAGTAGCTGGCTCCGGAGGGACTTTCCCAATTGAATTGTTGCCGAATTTCTTCCAAATCCTACAGCCATTAATGCCC
>CAVEGL010000082.1:0-3584 GCA_963615165.1 bacterium
ATACAAAACCGCACTCTGCCCCCCAGCCGGACGCTTGATTTTTTCAGAAAAATATAGCGTATTATCGTCAAAAGTAACCGGCACCAACGGCGCCCGATGCCGAAGTCGCACCAAAACTTGCCCGCCAGACGGCTTTTGCCGCCAAAAAACATCCGAAAGAGCAATCCGATCAGTCCAAATATGCTCATCATTCAAATTTTTTGAGACATAAACCAAATTTTTGGGCATATCCTTCGCCACCACATAATATGGAAGTCCGTCACCGCTCGAAACATTGTTCAGATAAAGCCCATGCCGTTGCCCAATCGTGTAGAAAATCGCCCCCTCATGCGAGCCAAGATTTTTATCCGTCTCGATTTCGCGAATTTCACCGGGAGCAACATCGATATACTCCTGCAAAAAATCCTTCATCCCTACCTCCCCCACAAAACAAACCCCCATTGACTCTTTTTTGTAAGCATTATGTAATTCATTCTGTTCGGCAAACTTCTTAACTTCAGGCTTCAACATCCCACCCAAAGGAAAAAGAGTATGCTCCAACGACTCCTGCGAAATGCGGTACAAGAAATAAGTCTGATCCTTGTTCACATCAGCCGCCAAAAACAGCCGACCATCTTCCGCCCTAGCATAATGCCCCGTAGCGATAAAATCCGCCCCACGCGCCAATGCCTTCTCATAAAACAGCTTAAACTTAATCTCTTGATTACACATCACATCCGGATTCGGCGTAAGCCCCTTTTTGAATTCATTCAGCATATATTCCACAACTTTCTCCCTATAATCAGCCTCAAAATCCCAAACTTCAAAATCAATCCCCAACCTCACGGCTACCCGTTTCGCATCCGCCAAATCCTCCGCCCAAGGACACTTCATCCCGGGAAGATCCCGCGACCAATTCTTCATGTAGACGCCCTTAACATCGTACCCCTGTTGCAACAAAAGTAGCGCCGACACGCTCGAATCCACTCCGCCAGACATACCCAAAAACACTTTCTTCATAAACATATTATATCATACTTTGAATATCGGAATATAGGGAGATATTAGATAATTCCAATAGAGTACATCTATCAGAACCCGCTCTTACCCATGCTGGCAACGCTCCGTTGCTAATCGAATTAGTACACGCCGAGATCGCCCGGAATATGGCGAAATCGATCACTTCCTCCGCTTCCGGTGCCTCAAGGCGTCCCACCGCCCCCATTAGACGTTCCGCCCACAGATGTCACATAGTGTTCCAAATATGATGGAACTCTCATGTTTCTCCGTTTGCATTCATTCGCTAATGCCGTCTTCACGTCCTTATCCGCTGCCTGCACTTGCAAGCTATTGTCTATCAGCCCGGCAAATCTATCCCCATTCATACTTTGAATATGTTTCGTCGTAGTACTTCCGGATTGCGACAATATATCCTTATCGTCAGTAAGAACCTTTTCTGTAACAAACTGCTCATTGTTTATAAATTCTTCTCTTTCTCTGCCATCGGCGTCTTTTACCTGAATCGTGCGACCACTACCTAACCATTGCGCATAAGACATATCTTTAACATTATGTTCTCTTCCATCCTGCCCCTTCAAAATCTTTCCTTGATTAACTTCTCGCAAATACTGTCCCAAATAGCCGTCCTTCCTCATAATACCAGCCGAAATATCACTATCTCTTCCCATGAATCCCGCCATCAATTTCATTTTACTAGGATCGACTTCTTTATTACCCATCGTCTTAGCTAACAAATTTTGACCGTATCCACCCGAACTTGCCAACTTCTTAGCTAACGCTCTAAATTTAAGCTCGTCAATTCCTCCCTTACTTGTTGCCATCTCTGCAAGCTGCGCCGCCATCGTATCCGGATCGTAATTCAAAGTCTCATTCCGCATAAGAGCCGTCTCCGTCTCCAAATCCTCTGCATTCTGCCTGTAAAGGGCGTTTACTCCCGACGCATAGCGCCTCTTATAGGCCATCCCGCCAGGAATCTTCATAGCAACAGCTTTATCCGCAACTCTTTTGCGCAATCCTCCGGGGTCAACGGCATTCATCTTGGTCTTCGCTCGCGCCACAGCACTAGATTTCGCAAACCTGCCAACAGTTCCCTGTTTAGCGGCCTTCCCCACGCCAGAAATCGTCGCGCCAATGTTTCCTAGCGCCTTAAACGACCCCTTCAGCATCGAAGGTATAAAGAATATCGGTGCAATCGCACAAATATAAGCCGTAATCGCCGTCATAAAACTCACATCTCCCGCCCCAGTAGAAAGAATAATATCCGAAGCCAATCCTCCACCCCCAATCACCAACCCACAAATCGGATATAACAGCAAGAGCGCCGACAGACCCTTCCACCAAACATCAAAAACTTTTCGCTTCACATTCGGCAAAACATAACTCACCGCCGCAATCGGAGAAACTGCGACCAATAGCACAATCGCCGCTTTTCTTACCGCCAGCAACAAGAAAAGCATAAATAACGACACCAACCCGGATAACATAGAAATCAACAACGTAATTATTATCGACGGGCTAGCCAGTAAGAAAGCTCCGCCAGCTCCGCCTAGTAGAGCCACAAGCCCTACCGACCCCTTTACGCCATAAGCAAACTTCGATTCAAACTCACTCTCCTCATAGACTTGCGTCCCTTCAACCATTATTGTGTCAAGATCCGGCGACATACTTTCCAAAATCCCCTGCACCCCATTTCCCACCACATTCGAGACATCCACCAAAGCCTGACAGATAAAATAAGACATATTAGTCAAAACCGCAATCATAATCAACTTTGGCAAAATCTTTTTAATCCCATAGTTATCAATCCCCACCCCGGTTAATTGCGAGAAAATCACCACCAACAGCAAGATTACAAACAACACATTTGCAATATCTCGAAACGCATTCCACGCCCCATATGTCCCCTCATCTGGATTATTCATAGTAATCAACTCCGAATTAACCTCCAAAGCTGGCTCCACCCATCCATTGTAGGCCGACTCCGTCACACTACTCAGACCACTTAGAATTGGGCAAAGCACCCAGCCAAGCGCCGCCGCCTGATCATAGCAAGAATTTTTTTCCTCCGCATCCTCTGTAGCTTCCGTTTCAGTCGTCGCTTCCGCACTACTTCCCGAAACCGCCGGCGTCGCATTTAACGTAATCTTAGCTATAGCACCCCCGCTCAATGCTCCATTCGTCGTCTTGCTCCCCATTTTGCCACCACAAGATTCATTAATATTTTTAATGGTTCCTTGGATCCCGTTTCCAATTTTACTCTTACATTCAGTATCCCCAATTTTAACTGTTATCTCTGCCCCCACATCGTCTTTAGCGTTCTTCCCATCCAACTCCTTTATTACAATATTGCCCGAATTAATTCCACCAATCACCGTATATTTTCCGGTATCGCTTATGCCATACGTCGGAGAACTCACCTCTTTCTTGGTTGGCGTCACTTCCATAGTTCCCTTAACCACAAAAGTCTCCCTCGCCGCCCAACACTCCCCCACCCCCACGCCCTCCAAAATCAAAGCCAAAACCTCCCCCACCAAACCGCGAGCTAACCATTTTCTCATTCCGTCTCCTCCGTCACCCCATAAGCT
>CAVEGL010000083.1:0-3540 GCA_963615165.1 bacterium
GGCGGTTTTGGTGGCGGCGATATAGAGCTCAACCCTACCACCTCATCCTTAGACTTTACCATTACAGGCTACAGCTCGCTTGCCTCCATGAGCGATTTTATTGACGGAACTTACACTATGACCAAAATCGCCGACGACGCATGGAGCAAAGCTTTCGATGGTAATTATGTCTTTATCAATTCCGAATTGGCTTCCTACAACAGTCTTTCTCTTGGCTCCGAAATTATCTTAGCTGACGAATCCGGTCACGCCTTCAGTTTCATTGTCATCGGCATCTACGAAGAAACTAGTTCCGCCGATTCACCTACCATGAACATCTTCGCAAATTCAGCCAACACTATTATCACCAATGCAAACGCCGTCGCAACCATCCTAGAAACAAATTCCGATTTGTCAGCCACCTTGACGCCAACTTTTATTATTGATGATTACACTAAGCTCGATATCATTCAAGCCGAATTCTACGCCAAAGGTCTTGACGAAACTTACATTCTAAAAAGCAACGAAGAAATCGCCACTTCTGGTCTTAATTCCGTCAAAAACGTTCAAAATTTTGCCACAGCCTTTTTAATTGTTGCGCTTATTATTGGCGGTGCCGTCCTATTCGTCATCAACATAATCAATATCCGCGAACGAAAATACGAGATCGGCGTTCTACGCACAATTGGTATGAGCAAATTAAAACTATCCGCGCAATTCGTCAGCGAACTTCTCGTGGTTTCTTTCATTGCGCTTGTTGTTGGCGCCAGTGTCGGCGCCGTCGCTTCCAAAAGCGTCAGCAATTCGCTCTTATCTAGCGAAATTAGTAGCTCTACGGCCAAATCCAACGACGTCAAAATGAATTTTGGCGGCAATCCCCCATCGAATTCCCCTGATTCTAGCGCCGAAGAAATTGCCGAAAATTCAGATAAAAACCGCGAAATCCCCGAGCTTTCCAGCATCAAGACCGGCGGTCCGTCCATCTCCGCCTACGATTCAATCGATGCCGTCGTTGATTTTGGCGTCATCCTAGAACTCCTCGGCATCGGACTCGCTCTCGTCCTCGTTAGCTCTCTCGCCGCCATGATTAGCATCCAACGTTTCTCGCCATTAACAATTCTAAAAGAAAGGTCCTAATATGTCCTTCAAAACTTCAAAGAGAATCATTCTAAATATTAAAAACGCCAGCTATCGCTACGCCGACGCCATGCCGGGTGAATACGCTCTAAAAGATGTCAATTTCCGGTTCGAAAAAGGCAAAGTTTACGCCATTCGCGGTCGCAGCGGCACAGGCAAAACCACCCTACTTTCCCTAATCAGCGGGCTCGAAAGGTGCACTGAGGGCTCCATTATATTCGATGGGCAAGATTTAAAAGATCTCAACCTCGACGATTATCGCCGCCAGAAAATCGGCATCATTTTTCAAAGCTACAACCTCCTCCCCTACATGACTGCCAGCGAAAATATTATACTCTCCATGGATGTTAGCGGGGCCTCGATTCCAGACAAACCCAACAAAGCGCTCAAGCTCATGCAATCCGTCGGTCTAAAGCCCGGCTATGCCAACCGCAAAGTCCTCCGCCTCTCCGGCGGTGAACAGCAACGCGTGGCAATTGCGCGCAGTCTTGCCTATGACCCCCAAATGATTGTCGCCGACGAGCCCACCGGCAACCTTGACAAACAAACCGAGCAAGAAATTATGTCAATCTTCCAAAATCTCGCCCACAAAGAAGGCAAGTGTATCATTATCGTCACGCACTCACCAAATGTTTGCGAGATTGCAGACATAATTTATGATCTTAAAAAGATAAAATAGGCGACTCTCAACAGAGTTCGCCAACCGATTCCCCCCAAACATCTGTTATAATTAGACCATGCTGGACTGCATTCTCGAAGCCATCCTAGATACCGCCAAAATCCTCCCCTATCTTTTTGCTGCTTTCCTCATCCTTGAGTTGATCGAACACAAATTTACCAAGAAGATCCAAGCAACCCTCCTAAAAACCCGTCACCTCGGCCCACTTCTCGGCGGCGCACTTGGCGCCGTCCCACAATGTGGTTTTAGCGCTATGGCTGCCGAATTTTTCTCGAACCGCGTCATCACCATTGGTACATTAGTAGCCATATTTCTCTCCACGAGCGATGAAATGCTCGTCATCATGCTTAGCGAAAATGTTAGTCTCGGTCTTATCGCAAACATCGTTATTTTTAAAATCATCATCGGCATCGTCATAGGTTGTGCACTAGATTTAGCCACGCAAAAATCCCAACCAGCCAAAATCTCACCGAACATCACCGATTTCTGCGACCACACACATTGCCACTGCAAATCTCGCGGCATCTGGATTTCCAGCCTCACGCACACACTCAAAACTAGTGGTTTCGTCTTGGTCGCCAACCTCTTAATCGGTATCGCGTTTTGCCTTATCAGTCCAGAAACTCTCGCCACTCTCCTCGCCCCAAACGTCTTCCACATCTATCTCATCGCTGCGCTAATCGGTCTCATCCCAAATTGCGCCAGCAGCGTCATTCTGACCGAATTCTACATCAGCGGCGCTTTAAGCCTTGGCGCATTGCTCGCCGGGTTACTGCCAGCTAGCGGGCTCGGTCTGCTTCTGCTGTTTAAAACCAACAAAAACCTCAAACAAAATCTCTCAATCATCGCTCTTCTTCTGATTGTCGGCATTTTTACTGGCGCCATCATCGATTTATTTTAGCTCGTCAAACATCTTTCGCATCGTCTCATTGCCCCGCGTCAAGCGCTTGATCGTCAGATCCTCCGCCTTATTATTCGCTAATCGCAAATTATTCTCCGAACTCATCAGTCCATCCTTAACCTTTTGCAAATGCTCAATCGTCTTATCAATTTCCTCAATCGCCCCCCTAAATTTCCGCGAAGCCAACTCGTAATTCCGCGCAAAACCCTCCTTAAAAGCATTAATATTATCCTCAAACTTTGTAATATCAACGTTCTGATTCTTCGCCACCGCCAGCTCGCGCTTCAATTCCGAATTTTTAAACGCCGCATTTCTTAGCACCGTAATAATTGGAATAAAACATTGCGGGCGCACGACATACATTTTCTCAAATCCACTCTGAAAAGACACGTCCACAATCCCCGCATTGTAATATTCGCTATCCGCCTCCAACATCGACACCAAAACCGCATATTCACATTTTTTCTCCTTGCGATCTTTATCCAGCTCTTTGAAAAAATGTTCATTCTTATGCTTAGTTGCCGTCGTCTCATTCTCGTTTTTCATCTCAAACATAATCGAGATAATTTCATTGCCATTCTCGTCGTTTTCTCGGTAGATAAAATCCCCTTTGCTACCCGTCCTCGCATCATTGTCCTTCTCGAAATAAGCATTCTTAAACCCCGTAGCCCGAATCCGATTAAACTCAATCTCGCAATGCTGCTCAAGTGTCTCCCCCACCATCTTGGTACTCATTTTTTGCTTTAAATCTTTATAAAAATCCCGCTCCTGTTCCACACCTTTCAGCTTCATCTCCAAAAGCTCCTTTTGGCTGGCTAAAGCATTCTGATTTTCATTTTTTAGC
>CAVEGL010000084.1:0-3501 GCA_963615165.1 bacterium
ACCGAGCATTGCGTGGTAACTTCTGTAAGCCTTCCAAATCACCCGCAGCTTTTAATTCCGCTCGTTTAGCTTGATATTTTTTGTACATTTTCTGTCGTTTAGCGTCGCGGAGGACAGCAGATTTCTTCGCCATCTTATTTGTCTCCCTTCTCAAACGGCATTCCAAAGAGCTCTAGCAATTTAGTGCTTCCTTCCTTCGAACCATTTTTAATAATAAACGTCACCTCGATGCCATGCAAAGCCGATGCATCCTCAAAGGTAATTTCCGGGAACACGGTCTGTTCTTTTAGCCCCAAATTATAATTACCTTGCGCATCAAAAGCCCTGCGTGACACACCATGAAAATCCTTCACATGCGGCAAAGTTACATTGATCAGCCTATCGACAAATTCATACATTTTGTCGTTGCGAAGCGTAGTCAGATAGCCAACTGGCGCACCCATACCTTTCCGGATCTTAAAGGTTGCAATCGACTTCTTAGCCAATCTCGAAGTTGGCGCTTGCCCGGTAATCTTCGCGATCGTTAGCTCTACCGTCTCAGTGAATCTCTTATCTTCACGCTTTTTACCAACACCACAAGAAACCACTACCTTCTTTAGTTCTGGCACTTCGCTAATATTCTTCAACCCCAATTCCTTTTGGAGTTTTGCCTTCAGCTCATTATCATAGAGCGCTTTTAGGCGTGGTTGTGCGTCAGCATTCGCTTTCGCAGCCGTTTTCTTTTCCGCCATTATTTGGCTCCTTTCTTATCTTTTTTGCTAGATTTTTTCTCCGACTTAGCCGCTTCGACCAACTTGAGATTCGACAAATCAATCCCTAAGTGGACTTTCTTTTTACCGCCAGTTGGATTAAGATAAGTTTTCTTCATATGTCGCTCAACTTCGCGCACACCTTCCAAAAACGCCTTGCCAGCCGCTCGCTCAATCTTTACGATTTTAGCTTCAGTTCCCTTAAGCTTGCCGGCAATCACTTTTACCTTATCTTCTACTTTCAAATTCTGTGCCATCTTAGAGTACCTCCGGTGCCAAGCTGATAATTTTGTTAAATCCAAGGTCACGAAGCTCACGCGTACCTTTTGGCGTCTTATCTTCGTTCACTAAAACCGCCGCGTTTTCATCGAACCGGATAGTCGAACCATCTGGACGACGAATCGGCGCCACAGTACGCACGATTACTGCTTTCACTACAGCTTTTTTCTTTGTGTTGCCATGCGGATCGGCTTCCTTAACACTGCAAGTCACAATATCGCCAACATGCGCATATCGTGCTCGTGTACCACCGAGCACTCGAATCACTCCAAGCTCCTTAGCGCCACTATTATCCGCAACTTTAAGTCTAGTTTCTTGCTGAATCATCTTATTTCTCCTCCTCAGCAGAATCCGTCTTGCCGGTTACTTCGTCTTTTAATTCAACTGCACCATGTGCATGTTCCAAAACTTTCACTAGTGTATAAGCTTTGGTTTTCGAAAGTGGGCGGCAAACCGCAATTTCCACTTTGTCGCCAAGCTTGGCTTGGTTTTCCGCATCATGCGCAGTATATTTACGAGTTTTCGTATATTGTTTGCGATAGAGCGGGTGAGTTTCCCGACTAACGATGGAGACGGTGATGGTCTTATCACGCTTGTCGGAGGTCACTGTTCCTACTAATGTGTGTGCCATATTATAGCTCCTCTTTCTTTACAATTTTACAACGAACTGGCAATTTGTGCGACGCTAGACGCAAAGCTTCTTTTGCTTGCGCTTCCGTTACTTCTGCAATCTCAAACATCACAGTACCAGCTTTCACTTTTGCTACATAGAATTGTGGCTCGCCTTTACCGGAGCCCATCTTTACATCGAGTGGTTTCTTGGTCACAGGCGTATGTGGAAAAATTCGAATCCAAATTTTACCACCACGCTTAATATAACGCGTAATCGCCTGACGTGCAGCCTCAATTTGGCGACTATTGATCCGCTCATTATCAAGCGACATTAGCCCATATTCGCCAAATGCTACCGTATTGCAACGCGTAGCAACGCCTTTATTTTTGCCTTTACGAACTTTACGATGTGCAAGTTTCTTCGGAATTAGTATAGCCATCTTACTTCTCCCCCTTATAAATCCAAACTTTCACGCCTACAATACCCGCAATCGTCGGAGCATGATGACAATAAAAGTCAATGTCCGCCCTCAGTGTATGTAGTGGCACGGATCCTTCAATAAATTTTTCACGACGTGACATTTCAGCGCCATTCAAACGCCCAGCCACCTCAATGCGCACACCTTTGGCACCCGCATTCATCGTAGATTGCAAAGCCATTTTCACGGCACGACGGAAATTCATCCGCTTGCCCAACTGAAAACCAATATTTTCAGCCACCAATTTAGCGCTCAGCTCTGGCTTTTTCACCTCTTCCACATTAATGCGGATTGGTCCGCTGACGATTTTTTCGAGCTGCTTTTTGAGTTCATTAATGCCCGCGCCCTGCTTGCCAATCACAGCACCAGCTTTTGCGGTGAAGATCGTAATTGTTGTAAGATTAGCGGAGCGTTCAATATTAATCCGCGCAATAGTCGGGCGACTTTTGAATCGCTCCTCAATCGTTTCACGGATTTTGACGTCTTCCACTAGCCAATGACGAAAGTCGCTCTTGCGGGTAAACCATTTCGAGGACCAGTCCTTGCTAAGTTGGAGACGGTAAGAGATGGGATTAACCTTCTGACCCATATTACTTTTTCTCCTTTTCCGCTTTTTCTACCTTTTTGTCGGCAGTTTCTTTTGCGGTTTTCTTAATTTTTTCTTCGCCGGCGACCTCGACGAATATATTGCTGGAAATTTTTTCATAAGGAAGTGCTCGTCCGCGTGAAGCAGGAACATAGCGACGCATTCTCGAACCAGAAGTGACCACAATTCGGGCAATTCGGATAGTTTTCGGATCAATACTTACCTTTGAATTATTCAAAAGATTAGCTGCAGCCGACTCTACTGCCTTCAAAACTGGGCGAGCAGCACGTCGTGGCGTATGCTCCAAAATTACTACAGCATCAGCTACATAGCGATCGCGCACCAAAGCCGCCACCACGTTGGTCTTGCGAGGCTGGCTATCGACGCCTTTTTCATAAGCATGCGCAAAATAAGTTTCAGCCATTTCTAACCCTTTCCTTTCGCCGCCTCAGCAGCCTTTTTGCCGCCATGACGCTTAAATTTACGAGTTGGCGCAAATTCACCGAGCTTATGACCAACCATATTCTCGCTAATAAAAACTGGAACATGCATTTTGCCGTTATGAACAGCAATCGTTCGCCCCACCATCTCTGGTGAGATTGCCGAATGGCGCGCCCAAGTTTTAATCACGGTACGGTCTTCAGTAGAGAGAGCGGCAACCTTTTTTGCAAGTTTGTAGTCTACAAAGAGACCTTTTTTCAGACTCCTAGACATTATTTCCTCTTTCCTTCGTGACGACTACGCACGATCATTTTATTAGTTTTCTTATTACGACGAGTCCTGTAACCTAGCGTCA
>CAVEGL010000085.1:0-3426 GCA_963615165.1 bacterium
CATCACCATCGCCGCCACCTGAGATGTAAACGCCTTCGTCGACGCCACCGAAATCTCCGGCCCCACATGCACATAAGTCCCGCCGTCCACCTCACGCGCAATCGTCGAGCCAATCGCATTCACAATTCCAATGGTTTTCACACCCTGTTTCTTGATTTCCCTCAAGCACGCCAAAGTATCTGCCGTCTCACCAGACTGCGACACAATCAGCGCCACCGACCCCTCAGGAATATAAGCCTGCCGATAGCGATATTCACTCGCAATCACCGTCTCTACCGTAATCTCTGGTGTAAATTGTTCGATATAGTACCCCGCCAAAAGCCCCGCGTGATAAGCCGTCCCGCACCCCACAATAATCAAATGCTTAATCTCCCTCAGCTCCGCATCCGAAAGCCCGGGTCCACCCAACCGCACTGTCCCGTTCTCTGCATTTATCCGCCCCCGCAAGGTCTCCTTGAGCGACTCTGGCTGCTCCATAATCTCTTTCAGCAAGAAATGCTCATATCCGCCCTTCTGAATCGCCGCCAAATTGGTCTCAATTTCTTCCACCTTCGCCGAAACCGGCTCTGCATTCAAAGTCCTAATTCCAATATTATCCTTCCGCACCGTCGCCACTTCGCCGTCGTTTAGGTAAATCGCCCGTTTCGTATACCCCACCAAAGCCGAAGCATCCGAAGCGATTAAAGTTTCACCATTTCCCACCCCAATCACCAAAGGCGACCCGCTCCGCGCCACCACCAGCTCCTCTGGTTCTAGTTCAGAAATCACCGCAATACCATAAGTCCCCTTCACTAATTTCAAAGCCTGCACCACCGCATCCGTCAAGCTATACTCCCCGTCATGGTAAAACGACTCAATCAACGCCGCCAAAACCTCCGAATCCGTCTCCGACACAAACTCATGCGCCGTCAAAGTCTTCTTCAGCTTCTTATAGTTCTCGATAATCCCATTATGCACCAAAAAAATCTTCCCCGCCCGATGCGGATGCGCATTCGTCTCGCTCGGCTCCCCATGCGTCGCCCACCTAGTATGCCCAATCCCCGCCTTATCATCTCGTTTATTCTCCGCCATTTTATTTTCCAAATTCACAATCTTCCCCTTCGCCCGCAACAAAGTAGCCTCCTCATCCTCCGAAACCGTCACCATCCCCGCCGAATCATACCCCCGATACTCCAATCGTTTCAATGCCGAAATCAAAAAGTCCTGTGCCTTCCCCTCACCTACATAACCAACAATTCCACACATATTTTCCTCCGATTAGGTTTTTCCAATTATACCACACTTTTGCTTTTAAATAGTAAAATTACATAATCACCCCCCAACAAATCGCCGCCCCCCATTCGCCAAAAGATTAATATATTCAACCTTCACCCGCTACCGCACCGAATACCCCCGCTAGCATGTTTCGCAAAATCTTCACCCTTTCGCTCGCCGCCATTTTTCTCAAACCTCGCCATATTTAGACTCCGCCACCAACCGCACCATCTTCTCCTCGCGCAAATTATATTAACGCATCTTCCGGGGTCTCATTCGGCTCATTTTTGCCACCCGAAAATTCCCATTTGTTTATTAAATCACCCTTAACCACATGGGCGGCTAAAATTTCATTTCTAAGACTTCTGAACAGGAATTAAAAACAGCTAAAACAGGTTTGATGAACTCGATAAGCTTATCTGTAGACTGTATGAGAACTTCGCAAGCGGGATACTCCCTGAAAGACAATACGGATCTTTGGTAAGCCAGTATGGCGAGGAACAGCAAAGTCTTGAAAAGAAGATTGCCGAGTTTTCCAAAGCAACCTCATCGCATAAAGTGCCAAAAATAAATCCTGATAAATTCGTGGCTTTGATTAAGAAATATAAGTACCCTAAGAAGCTTACCCATGAAATGGTTCGTGAGATTATAGATAAAATTATTGTTCATTAAGCCGAGGGAGAAAATTCAAATCGCACATAGCGGGATGATATTTACTTCAATTTCATCAGTAAATATAAGCTTGAACTTACAAAAAAGAACTTGCCGAAAAGAAAGAAGCTGAGGAAAATGTGGCAAGGCTTTTTATTCGAACTTCCCATCGGCTGTTTATTGTTTCGACGAATGCAGAGAGAAAAACAAATCGGCTACATGGAAGAAATATAATACACTTAAAGCTGAAAATCCTATGCTTTGGGTGCAGAAGATGAACAATGCCGGAAACAGTGCAAGAGAAATCATTAATAACGAATTGATTTACTTTTAAGGTGCTGTTATGAAAGTTAAGCTTGATGATTATTATTTTGAATGTTCTTATCAACGGATTATACAGTCAAAGTAAAAGCTACGATGAGGATACAAACCACAGAATAAATATTATTCTTTTTCGGCTGGCAAACATATCTGATGATACGAAACCAAACCGCAAGAAGAAAATCACGTTTGAGTTCGAGGAAACAAGCCTTATTATCCATTGCCTTACAGACTGGTTAAACAATCAAATACAAGCCGAAAAGTAAACAGCCGCCGAGGTTATCGGCGAATTGCTGATGAAGTTTACAGGCTAAAACAAGAAGTCGCTGTCAATCGGCAGTGGCTTTTTTCTTTCAAGTGGTCAAGAGGTTAATAAGGTGGGGGTATCGTGGAGGGGCTCAATCATTTAGCGGTAAATTAGCCCCTGTAAATACAATAAATTGGCGAACGCCAATTATTTTTATTGAATGCTGTCAGATATTATGGTATACTAAACTAGTATATTTGCCGTAAAGGAAGGCTGCAATGAAAGTCAGTTACGATAAACTATGAAAAATTTTGATTGATAAGAAGACGAAAAAAAATCAGTTGAGAGAGCAAGCTCATAACAGCAGTAATTCAGTTGCAAAACTCAGTAAGGATGTAAGGATGAGCTTGTAAGTATGGGGAAGTTCTTATGAAGATTTGCGAAACACTTGGTTGCAACATCGACGACATATGCGACTTCCTTAAAGAGGACGGAGATGTAGCCGATGTATAAAACAAAAGAACAAATCTATTACAATGTGCAACAGATAAAATCCAAGGATACAAAAATCGAGGTTGCACTCAGAAAAGAGTTATGGTTAAGAGGTTTGCGATATCAAAAGAACTCGAAGAAAGTATTCGGCAAGCCGGATATTGTTTTTATCGGGAAAAAGGTTGCAGTTTTTTGTGACAGTGATTTTTGGCACGGATATGATTGGGGAAACAAGAAAAAAGACTTTAAATCCAATCAAAATTTTTGGATTTCAAAAATTGAAAGAAACATTGTCCGTGATATTGAAGTTAATGAAACACTAAAAAATACAGATTGGACTGTGTTGAGATACTGGGGCAAGGATATAAAGAAGAATTTACAGGCGTGTGCCGATGAAATTGAAAGGACGGTAAAAAGTAAGAATGGCTAAGTATAAATCAATTGATTTATTTGCGGGAATC
>CAVEGL010000086.1:0-3417 GCA_963615165.1 bacterium
CTCACAATCCCTACACTGACAACGGTCTCAAAATCTTCGAACGCGGACCGAAATTCGGGCAAAAACTCTGCCAAAAAGGTTGCGAAATCATCGAATCCGCCATCATCGCCAAGAAAACCGTCCCCCTAGTTTCCTCCACCATCCGCGAGAACCTCCACGATGAATCCGTCAAACTCTATACCGAGCATCTCCTAGACTACCTCGGGAAAGTCGATTTTACCGATCTCAATCTCGGCATAGATTGCGCCAACGGCGCCACTAGCGTTATCGGCGACACTATATTTGCTCAACTCGGCGCAAATACCACCGTCATCAACTGCTGTAAAAATTACAACACCAAAATCAATGACCACTGCGGCAGCACCCATCTCGAACCACTCACCAACCTCGTCATCAAAAACCATCTAGATTTCGGCATCGCTTTCGACGGCGACGGCGATCGCGTTCTCATGGTAGACAATTCTGGTCGCACCATAGACGGAGACGAAATTATTGCCATTCTCGCCCATTTCCTAAAGCTCGACGCTATCGCCATCACCGTTATGGCAAACCAAGGTCTCCTCAATTGGACTAAAGATCACCAAATCAAAACCGAAATCACCGCCGTCGGCGACTCCAACGTTGCCGCTGCCATGCAATCCCAAAACATCCTCCTCGGCGGCGAGCAATCTGGTCACATCATTTTGCCGAACGAGCCCACTGGCGACGGCATGCTCACTGCGCTCATGGTTACAAAAGCCGTCACCCTAAGACACGCCAGCCTTGCATCCCTTGCCGGCGTCATCACCAAATTCCCCCAAGTCATCGTAAACTTACCCGCCTCTCCTGCCCAAAAATCAGCTTTCAAATCCGCAAATCCCGTCAAAGATCTCCTCCTTACTTACAACAAAAAGCTCGAATCCGTCTCTGGTCGTCTCCTCGTCCGCCCCTCCGGCACTGAAAACCTCATCCGTATCACCATGTGGGGAAACGACGAGTCCAAAATCACCGATTTAGCCAGCCAACTCAAACAAGATTTAGCCGGCATATTGCAGTAACGCGCACCCCGTCATCTTTCTGTTTCTCTATGCACACTTATCGCCCAAATTACCACCGGCAACAAATAAATATGCAACGCGTTCGGCAACCCCGAAAAGAACAGCAAGCTCGCCCCATATCCAGCCATCAAAATCACCAAAACCGTCATCTTCTGCTGCCTCTTCACCTTTAGCGCAATCACCCCAGTCAAAATTACCAAAACCACTCCCGTCACACCAGTTTCCAAAAGCAAACTGGCATATTCATTCTGCACAATCTCTTTCGCATCCGCCATCAAGCCCGCCTCATACATAGCCACACCAGCGCCCCCAATTCCCACCCCTAGAAACACCGTTCTCGCATCGCCCACCCACGCCTTCACCGCCGCTTCATTTAATTTCATTCGCGTGTCCGTCGACTCCGTCACATATCCGTCAAACACCGCTTCATTCTCCGCCACTTCACTCACACGATCTTCCACTACTTCCACTGCATCGCCGTCCACGTCGCCGCCATCATCTTCACTTTCCACTGCCTCATCTCCGCCCCTTATATCAATCAACCCTAAACTCAAATGATTCACCACCTTTGCCACGCCATCAAAATAAGTATCATCCGTCCTTGAAACCTGTGCAAAAATCCCCTGCAAATTCAACGTCAACAAAAAAGCCAAAATCAGCATCGGCCATAGTAGCCACACCATTTTTTGCCGATTTCGCCAAGTCTCCCAAATCGTCAATATCACCATTGCTACCACAAAAGCATAAATCGCCCCC
Source organism: bacterium (assembly GCA_963615165.1). GTDB lineage: Bacteria > Patescibacteriota > Saccharimonadia > Saccharimonadales > Saccharimonadaceae > Nanosyncoccus. Next base: position 1,794 of record CAVEGL010000086.1, read on the forward strand.
CTAGAAAAAGTCAAAAACAATCCCATCGCAAAAAGCACAAACAATATCCCAGCACCCCAAATAGCATATTTTTCGCCACAAGCCAGCGAAACCGTATCGAAAATCTCAGGTTCCCCCCGCCCCTTTCTTTTTATGCAAACAAAACTCACCCCCGCAAAAAAAGCTGGAGCAATCAATAAATTACCCATAAACTGTGGCTCGATTGCAAACCCATTTGGGTGCGGAAAACCAAACATCGTATAAGTACACCCCGCACACATCAGACTAACTTCGCGCGAAACCCCCGCAAGGTCCAACACACACTGTATCAAACACCACCCACAAACCACCAACCCAGCCCCATAAAAAACCCGCCAAAACCAAATCCGCACCCGCCCATCTTCGTCCAAACCCCGTAACGCCACCATGCCCATCATCGCCACAACCACCAGCCACAACCCGCCCACGGTCAAAACACCCCTCAATACATTACTAGACCACAAAATAGACAAGCTCGCAAAAACAGGGAATAGCAAAATCCACCCCCTCCGCCGCAACTTCCGCCAATCGCCGCCTTTTATCATTAGCCCCAAAACCACCACATCAAAAATTCCCAACCACAAAAAGGGAATTGAAAGCTCCAGATTCATCGTTTCATCGCTAAAAATCCGCACCAACGGATAATAAGAAAAATACAAAACCGCTGGCAACAAAATTATCAAAATCTGGCAAAACTTTCGCCAAAACCCCTTACTCAGTTGCATTTAAGCAACTCTCCACAAATTTCGTCAACTCCTCGTCAAACCGCTCCACCCCAAATTTCTCCGCTGTCTCGGAAACCTCACCCCTGTCAAACTGCATTTTTTCGAACTCCAAAATCGCCGCCGTCAAACTCCCCACCGTCTGTTTTTCAAACAATAAACCATTTTTATAGGGCACAACATAATCCCGTGCGCCCCCCTTAGAAAATGCAATCACCGGACATCCCGCCGCCAAAGCCTCCACCGGCGCAATCCCGAATGGCTCCATACTCGGGAACAAATACCCCTTCGCCCGCCGCAAATACCCCGCCAACTCCTGTTTTCGCATCAGAGGCAGAAACTTCACCAAAGAGGAGTTGCCCGCCATTTTCACCAGATTCTCATGTTCCGGCCCCTCCCCAATCACAGCCAACTGCACCCCAGCCTTCATCACCGATTTTATCGCCAAATCAATCCGCTTCCAAGTTACCTGTCGAGAAGTCGTAATATAAAAGTTTTCCACAATCTGTGCATTTTCCTCCTCTTGGCAATCCCCATTTTTATTGCAAAATTCAACATTCCCCTCCTCTTGACTTTTTCCGCTTTTATTTCCTTGCTCTTGACATTTACGGCTTTTTATTGCAAAATCATCAATCTCCACTGGCGGATGTATCACCACCGCTTCCCTTTTATAATATTTTTTAATCAATTCTTGCGCGTAATCTGAAATCGTCACAAAATAATCCACCTCTTGCGCCGCCCGATAATCCGCCTTTTTCAAAGGTCCCACCATTGCCTTAAAGCAAACCTTCACTAGCGGATTCAGCACTCCAAATCCAGGATTCTTCACGTAATCATCATACATCTGCCAATAATATTGCGTCGGCACATGACAATACGAAATA
>CAVEGL010000087.1:0-3415 GCA_963615165.1 bacterium
GAGCACGGATATTAATTGGAATGTCTGGAATATCGCCTCTCCCGTCTGCCCACTGAATCCTTTCCGCCCGGGTGAAACCCTCTCACTTGCCGTCTGGGCTGCTCGCACGGAAGGCACGGGATCTGCCGCCGATATTGCCGCCGCAGCCTCGGCCGTCCTCATGCTGACGGTCCTTGCGTTTTCTATCGGAGCAAGATTGCTTTCGAGGAAATTATCGAAATAAAAGTGCAAAGTGCATAGCTCCCGGCCCATAGCTTCGGCACAAATGTCGCACAAATTAATTCACATCAAAAGGAGAAAAATTATGACACAGGACATCACCATCGGAAATGCGGCGTTGGCAGGCAACATCCCGATTTATTCGAATATCAGCTTTTCCTGCCAAGGCGTCAATCTTTTCTACGGCAATTTTCAAGCGCTGAAAAATATTTCCTTTAATATCGAACGAAATCGCATTACTGCGCTCATTGGGCCCTCCGGCTGCGGGAAATCCACATTTCTTCGGTCTTTGAATCGCATGAATGACCTCATCAACGGCTGCCGCGTCACCGGTGAAATTCTTCTTTCGGGCGTGAATGTCTATCGCGAATTGGATCCCATCGTGCTGCGCCGCAAAGTCGGCATGGTATTCCAGCAGCCGAACCCGTTTCCAAAAAGCATTTATGACAATGTCGCCTACGGCCCGCGCCTCAAAGGTATCACCAAAAAAGCCGATCTGGATGAAATCGTGGAAACAAGTCTGCGTCAAGCGGCCATTTGGGACGAAGTGAAAGATCGTCTCAACGAATCGGCGCTTGGCATCTCCGGCGGCCAGCAGCAGCGTCTTTGCATCGCGCGCGCACTGGCGACTCGCCCCGAAGTCCTTCTGATGGACGAAGCGACATCGGCCCTGGATCCGATTTCGACCGCCCGCATCGAAGAACTCGTGCTCTCCCTCAAAGAACATTACACCGTCATCATGGTTACGCACAACATGCAGCAAGCCCGCCGCATCGCCGACAATACCGCTTTCTTCTATTTAGGTGAAATGGTCGAGTGCGGCGCGACTGAGCAAGTTTTCGAAAATCCGAAACAAGAACGCACCGCCCGCTACGTCTCCGGCAATTTCGGCTAATCGTTTCCAAAAAATTCGGAAACATGGCGCATGAAGTTTGCACATAAAAACCGCTTTTACCTAAAAGGCAAAAAGCGGAAAATAAGATGTGCGCTTCCTGCGTTTTTTATTTCTTGAAAATGGTTTTGCAAAGCTTCGCGTTTTAGAATCATGCTGATGGAATCGTATCCGAGTTAGTAAGGATCTTATTTTTTTCGCTTTTTTCGTATACAATATATAAAAATGATAGTGGATAAAAAATAAAGAATTGCAAATTAAATTCGATTTTTCAATTGAATCGTCGAAATCGTAATCATTTGAGCAAGGTAAATAAGGGAGAGAGTATGATGAACCACGTGGATGTCGGAAATGACGCGCTGATGGATTTACATTTTAATGTAGGCCTGATTGCGCAGTATCATTCTCAATCGCAAGTCGCAAGGCTTTTGACGGAAAATTGGGTCATGGAACATATGTATTGCCCACGTTGCGGAAATCCGCATATTCGGCAATTTGAAAATAATCGGCCGGTGGCGGATTTTTATTGTCCCTATTGCGGAAATCAATATGAGCTGAAAAGCAAAAACGGAGCACTGGGCCGAAAAGTGGCTGACGGTGCCTACGACACCATGATCGAACGCATCACGGGAAACCAGAATCCGGATTTTTTCTTTATGAGTTATTCCAAAGCTGATTATATGGTACGCAGCTTGCTTTTGATCCCCAAACATTTCTTTGTCCCGGCGATGATCGAAAAGAGAAAACCGCTGGAGTTGTCGGCGCGTCGTGCCGGTTGGGTGGGGTGCAATATCATGCTTGATCAAATTCCCGAGCAGGGCAGGATTTCCATTATTGAAGACGGAAAAATCAATGATAATGAAATGGTTTTGCAAAAAGTGAATGCAAGTAATCGACTGGAAACGAAAAATATGAAAAGCCGCGGCTGGATGATGGATGTCTTGCGGTGCGTGAATCAAATCGCAGCGTCGGATTTCTCTTTGCAAGATATCTATTCTTTTGAGGGAAAATTGCAGGAAAGACATCCGGAGAATCGCAATATCAGACCGAAAATTCGCCAACAGTTGCAAATCCTTCGTGACAAAGGTTTCCTTGAATTTCTGGGGAGTGGGCAGTATAAAAAATTGTAGAAATCAAGAGAAAAAGTGGCATATAGCTGAGCAATCTATAGTGAGGATGCCTGTCAAGATCACAATTTTAATTTTTTACTGATTGCACATGAGTATTTATTTGTGTTTCGAAAATAGAAATAGGCGTTGTAAACGGCATGGTGATTTTTCGGAAACCGATATTGTAAGATGTGCTTGACAAAAAAATCGACGCCTTTTATAGTATGTTTCAAAAAAGAAACGTACCGGCGTCGTTTTTTGCGGAAAAAGCGTGGGTGCGTTGATGCGTGCAAGGAGGACTTATGTCATTAATATACTGCGTCGAAGATGATGAGAATATTCGTGAGCTTGTGAGTTATGCGCTGCGCGGGCAGGGGTACAATGTGATGGGATTCGGCGATGCGGCGGCACTGACGCCTGCGCTTTTGCAAAATATGCCCGATTTGATACTCCTTGATATCATGCTGCCCGGGAAAGATGGGCTCACGATTTTGAAAGAACTCCGTGCGAAGAAAGAATATGCGGACATTCCCGTGATTATCATGACGGCGAAATCCGGTGAATACGATATTGTGCGCGGGCTCGATCTCGGTGCGGACGATTATGTCACGAAACCGTTCGGCATTATGGAATTGATTTCCCGTATCAAGAGCGTGCTCCGCCGCAGCAGCCGCGGGGAAGAAAAGGATACGCCCATGCTTTCCATCGGCGCCATCACTGTCGATTGCCGCCGCCATATCGTGATGAATGACGGAAAAGAAATCACATTGACGCTCAAAGAATTCGATTTGCTTTGCTATCTCATTTTGAATAAAGGCATCGTCGTCTCGCGCGATCAAATCATGCAATCGGTCTGGTCTGCGCCTTTTGAAATGGAAAGCCGTACCATCGATATGCATATTATGAGTCTTCGCCAAAAACTCGGGGAGACGGGAAACCTCATCAAGACTGTCCGGGGGCTGGGGTATCGCATGGGTGAGAAGTAAGTGCCTCATGGGCGAGAAATAAGTGTAGTGCGACATCGGTGCAGCTGCTATGAGCCGTGGGCTGTGAGCTATGGGCTTTAACAGGTGCGCTGCGCGGCATTTTTGTAATTGCTCGCTTTGTTTGCTTGCGCTTGGTGCGGCTTTTGCCGATGAATGACGGCGAGGCGCTTTAGCGCCGATTACAATAAAATCGTCGCCGTAAGGCGACA
>CAVEGL010000088.1:0-368 GCA_963615165.1 bacterium
GTCTTCACCACTCTTCCCCGCTCCTTGTAACAGACTTGCACGCCAGTCGCCCCCGAAGTCGTTTTAAATTTTCGTATAAAAGCCATACCTTTATTTTATCACACTTCCCTTTCCTACCCCATTAAATCAGCTGAAGGATTTTTACCCCGCAAAATTCTTCAGTCAAATTTTGCCATAAGATTTTTCCACCTGTAATCCCCTCACTTTTCCACAAGCCATAAGCGCCAAAGAGCAAACCATAACCTGTTCCTTAGCAACCCACCCGCCTAGCATCCGCTATTGACAAATCAAAAAGCCAGCGCTAAAATAGAAGTAACAACACCCGCGAGTGGGCAGGAGTTGGGACGGAATTTATGACGGTTATGGCA
>CAVEGL010000088.1:378-3404 GCA_963615165.1 bacterium
GCCATAAGCAGTCAAAAAAATGCGTGTGTTTTTGGTTGTGCTTAAAATGCCAAAAACACCCCTATTTTATCTGCTTAAAATGCGCGAAATGGGTAGGGAATTGTTGGGCAAAAATGAAGGAAAAATGTGTTATAAATATGAAAATTCCAATTACGCAATCTAAGGACTGGCAAAAATTGCAAAAAGATCTCAAAGAAACCAGTTTTTTAGTCGAAGATGAAGCTTTTCAGTACCTCGCAATCCTTAAAGAAACGCCGGTAGGGAATTATCTCTATTGTCCGTATGGGCCAGTCGCGCAAAACGCCACAGCTTTTAAGAAGGCCATAGATTCTCTTATGCAGAAAGCTAAAGAGCAAAAAGCCATTCTTATCCGCATCGAACCTCAAAATCCCGATTTTATCAAAAATCTCCCCAGCAATACCCAAAAGTCTAAAGACCAAAATCCCAAGGACACTTGGGTGTTAGATCTGACAGGGGATCAAGAGGATTTAATCAGCAAGCTCCCTTCCAGGCTATTAAGGTACCACCGCAACGCCGCCAAAAACAATATCACCATCGAAGTCTCCCATAACCCATCAGATATCACCCACCTCTTAAAACTCCAAAAAGCCCTCGCCTCCGGCAAAAACATCAACACATTTTCAGAAAAATACCTCCGAACCGAGCTTTCTCAGGTTTTTGCCACCCTGTATCTCTTAAAATACCAAAATCCAGACACCAAGACCTCAGAAGTCATAGCTGCCGGTCTAGTTTTTGACGATCGAAACACCCGCTACAATCTCCAAGGCGCCCAGAGCGAACAGGGGCGCAAACTCCACGCGACCGGCATCTTAACGATCCAGCTCATCCTAGACGCCAAAAGAAAGGGTCTAAAAACCTTCGATTTCTGGGGAATTGCCCCAGACGGCGCCTCCCCAAATCACCCCTGGGCGGGCTTCACCGGTTTCAAAAAGACCTTCGCTGGTACAGAAATCCATTATGCTGGCGCTTACGATATCCTCATTTCCATCCCAAAATTCAAGCTTTATCAGCTCTTGCGTCATCTAAACCAAATTAGGAGAAAAATCTAATGATTTTTACAGAATTAACTCCGGAAGAATTCCGTCATTTTGCCGATTCTCATCCTAATAAATCCTTCTATCAGACCCCCGAAATTGCCAAATTGAGAGAGTTGAGCGGTCAAAAAGCCTATTACTGTGGTGTTAAAAAAGGCAACCAAATCCTAGCCGCCGCCCTCCTCATTTTTAGGAAGACCTTCCTAAAATATCAAACCTTCTTCTGTCCAGGCGGCCCGCTCGTAGATTACGAAGACACCAAACTCCTCAATTTTTTCATCCAAAACCTCCAAAAACAGCTTAAAAATCTCCACGCACTCAATCTTCATATCGAGCCATATTACGAGCTCATCGAGCGCGATCGCGACGGAATAGTCGTCCCGAATGGCTTTAATCACCAAAAAGCCGTGAAAAATCTCCAAAATCTCGGTTTTAAGCCACTCAAAACCCCTAGCCAACCCCAATATCTCTTCGTTATGGATATCAACAATCGCACCAAAGAGCAGCTCCTCGCCGATTTTAAGCGAAATACCAGAAATCACATCAAAAAAGCCGAAAAAATGGGCGTCAAAATCCGCGAATTAAACAGGGAAGAACTCCGCCGCCTCAAGAGTATCACCGCCAGCACCGCCGATCGCCGCCATTTTAGCGACAAACCTCTCGAATATTACCAAAACATGTACGATTTATTCTCTCGAAAGGGTCAAGTCAAATTCGTCCTCGCCGAAGCCGAAATCGACGGCAAAACCGTAGACCTCTCCACCGCCATGTTTATCACTTATGGCGACGAAGTCATCTACCTCTTTTCGGGCAGCAACGAGAAATACATGAAAGATTACAACGCTCAATATCTAATTCAATGGCACATGATCCAATTCGCCGCAGAAAATCACTTCCAAAAATACAATTTTTACGGTATTCAAGGCCTCCCCGACCCCAATTCCCCGGATTATGGCATCTACAACTTCAAAAAAGGCTTTGGTGGCAGAGTAGTAGAATTACTGGGTGGCTATAATTTGACCATTTCGCCACTATTTCGCGCTTGCATCCTCCTCTCCAAGATTAAGGCGCATTTGCCGCATTGAATTTAAAATAACGCATTTTTTGCGTCACGATGTGGTAGTTAACTTGCGGAGAACGTCAAATGCGACGGACGACAGTCGGCTGAAATATAATTACAAATAAGCTTTAATGCCTAGACGGAGATAAATAAATTGCAGCCAACCCAATCAGTCGGAGAAATAATCGTCAACAACAAGCCTGCCCTCACCTAATCAGCTAGAGAAATCCCCAGCCATTCCTGCCGCCCATCCCATCACCCAGCCAGAGAGATATTCAATCATTTATGTCGCTCATCAGAAAGCCGGTCACAGTAAAAACTGTGCTATAATTAAGCCATGCAAAAAGCCAAAATCCACCACATCATCGCTAAAAACACGTTTACCCTCTTCAACCTAGTTAACCTCATCTTAGCGCTCATGGTAATCTTTGTCGGTGGCTACAAAAACCTCCTCTTCGTCGTAGTTGCCATCTCCAATACTCTCATCAGCACCATTAACGAAATTCGCGCTTACAAAATCGTCAGCAAAATGCGCCTCATCTCCGAGCAAAAACCTACCATCATCAAAAACGGCAAGCCCCAACAAGTCCTCGCCACCTCTGTTGCGGAAGGCGACATTATCATCCTCTCCCTCGGCAACCAAATCCTATTCGACAGCCAAATCATCGAGGGGAGCATAGAAGTCAACGAATCCCTCATTACTGGCGAACAAGACAATATCGCTAAAACCGTAGGCGCTACGCTCACCTCTGGCAGTTTCGTCGTCGCTGGTACCGCCAAAGCCAAAGTCCAACACGTCGGCGCCGAAAACTTCGTCAACAAACTAGAAAAAGACGCCAAATACATTAAAGTCGCCGATTCCCGGCTTTTCACCCTCATGAACAAAATTATCAAAACCATCTCTTATATGC
>CAVEGL010000089.1:0-3377 GCA_963615165.1 bacterium
CAATCACCCAGTCCGCACTCTTGATCACATGCAAATTATGTTCGATAATCACCATCGAATTCCCCCCATCCACCAACTTCCCCAAAATCGCAAGCAACCGCCGTACATCATCCGTATGCAACCCCGTCGTCGGCTCATCCAAAATATAAAGCGTCCGCCCCGTCGAACGTCGCGCCAACTCTGTCGCCAGCTTAATCCGCTGTGCCTCCCCGCCAGAAAAAGTCGTCGCCGGCTGCCCCATCCGAATATACCCCAGCCCCACCTCTTGCAAGGTCTTCAATTTCGGCACAATCGACGGAATATTCCCAAAAAACTCCACCGCCTCATCAATCGTCATATCAAGCACATCCGCAATATCTTTCCCCTTATACTTAATCTCCAGCGCCTCCCTATTATACCGCTTCCCCTTACATTCCGGACAGGTCACGTACACATCCGGCAAAAAGTGCATCTCAATCTTATTTACACCATCCCCCTGACAATGCTCACACCGTCCGCCCTTCACATTAAAAGAAAACCGCCCCGCCTTATACCCCCGCAACTCCGCCTCTGACTGTTCCGCAAAAAGCTCCCGGATATAATTAAACACCCCAGTATAAGTCGCTGGATTAGACCGTGGCGTCCGACCAATCGGCGACTGGTCAATCACAATCACCTTATTCAGCTGTTCAACCCCCTCAATCTTGTCATGCAGCCCCGCCACCGTCTGCGCCCGATTTAGCCGCGCCAACAGTTCATTTGCCAAAATTCCATTCACTAAAGTCGACTTCCCGGACCCCGAAACCCCCGAAACCACCGTCATCACCCCCAAAGGAAAGCTCACATCAATATTCTTCAAATTATTCTCACGTGCTCCTCGCACCACCAGCTCGTGCCCCTTCCGCACCTTTCGCCGCTTCTTCGGCACCGGAATCGTCTTCGTCCCCGAAAGATATTGCCCCGTAATCGAATCCGGATTCGCCGCCACCTCCGCCGGCGTTCCCGCCGCAATCAGTCGCCCACCATTCACCCCCGCTCCGGGTCCAATATCCACAATATAATCCGCCGCCAACATCGTATCTTCATCATGCTCCACTACCAAAACCGTATTTTTCAAATCCCGCAAATGCTTCAAAGTCGCAATCAATTTATCATTATCCCTCTGGTGTAGTCCAATCGAAGGCTCATCCAACACATACAAAACCCCCTGCAACCCCGATCCAATCTGCGTTGCCAACCGAATCCGCTGCGCCTCCCCGCCAGAAAGCGTATTCGCCGCCCGCGAAAGCTCCAAATACCCCAACCCCACATCTTGCATAAACTTCACCCGCTCCCGAATCTCCTTCAAAATCGGCGCCGCAATCATATTCTCCGCCTCTGTAAAATGCAAATCCCGATTCAAAATCTCCAAAGTCGCATCCACGTCCAAATTGCACATGTCCATAATATTCAAACCCTGCACCGTCACCGCCAAAACCACCGGTTTCAGCCGAGCCCCATGACAAGTCTGACACTCATGCACTCGCATAAATCGCTCAATATCGTGCTTCGTAAACTCCGAAGTTTTCGGATCATTGTAGCGCCGCTCCAAAGTCGGAATCACCCCTTCATAAATCGTCTCATACCGCGTCCCCTCCGCAAATCGCCCCGACCCACTAATTCGCATCTCATACTTCTCCTCCCCCGTCCCATAAAGTATCAAATGCTTCGTCTCCGCCGACAGCTCTCCAATCGGTGTATAGACATCAAACCCATGCTTCAGTCCCACTCCCATCAGCCGCTTCATCCACCAAGAATCCTGCTGCACTCGATTAAACGGCCGTATCCCGCCCTCCGCAATCGTCAAATTATTATTAAATACCAGCTCTGGGTCAATCTCCATCCGCGTCCCCAGCCCGGTACAAGTCGGACAAGCTCCCTCCGGCGCATTAAAAGAGAACAATCTCGGCGAAAGTTCTGGTATCTCCACCTCTGGATGGTCAGGACAAGCATATTTTTGCGAAAATGTCAATACCTCCGCCTCGCCAATCCGCTTCTCCCCCACCGCCGTAGAAGTATCATTAATTTTCAACAGTTGTATCACCCCCTGCCCCAAATCCAAAGCCTGCTCCACCGACCCCGCAATTCGCGTTCGCATCTCCGGACTCAGCACAAATCTATCCACCACCACCTCAATATCATGTCGCTCATTCTTATTCAGCTCCGGAAACTCATCCAAAGCATAAATCACCCCATCCACTCGCACTCGCGAAAACCCCTTCGCCATATACTGCTCTGGAATATGTAAAAATTCACCCTTCTTTGCCGCCACGATCGGCGCGAGCAAAATCAATTTCGCTCCGAGCGGCAATTTCATCACCTCATCAATAATATTCTCCACCGACCGCCGCGTTACCGTCTTATGGCAAATCGGACAATGCGGCACCCCCACCCGCGCAAACAAAAGCCGCAAATAATCATATACCTCTGTCACTGTAGCCACCGTAGAGCGCGGATTCCGCGAAGTCGACTTCTGGTCAATCGAAATCGCCGGCGAAAGCCCAGTAATCGAATCCACCTCCGGCTTGTCCATCACCCCCAAAAACATTCGCGCATAAGAAGACAAAGATTCCACATACCGCCTCTGCCCCTCCGCATAAATCGTATCAAAAGACAAACTAGACTTCCCCGACCCCGAAAGCCCAGTCATAATCACCAACTTATCCCGTGGAATATCCACATTCACATCCTTCAAATTATTCTGCCGTGCCCCCCGCACCCGGATAAACTCTCCTTTGCAATCCTCCTCCGCATCAAAAAGATTCCCCGCACCCCTGTTACCACAAACATCATTTTCGCACATCCCAAACTCCTCGTTAAACTTTAATTATATCAAATTTCCCTCAAATTGTCCACCCTACTTACAAAAACGCCAAAATATGCTATTATAAAGATTCTTACTATCGTAGCGCACTTTCAAAGGAGGTGCCAATATGTTTTTTAACGTCAATAAATACCGTGAAGCTTTTCAACCTTCACATCGAAATACCCGTCAGCAAATCCCCTCAAGGAAATGGTACTCCATCTTAAGGCAAAGCACGCCTATTTGGTGATTCAATACGCAGACAAACTCGCAAAAAAGGTTGGTCTTAAAATAATCGAACACAACATTCTATTATTCGCCGCCACCGACCACAACTCAGCCCAGTAAAACTCGAACAGTTTTTTTGCCGGGTCTCACGGAGCAATTTATTTTTTTCATAATCTTCCTTTTAACACCCCTGGCAATTCTACCCCCGTACCCCCAGAAAGTCTGCCCCTTTTAGCCCTGGTAATTCTACACCCCACAACCCCCACAAACATCCTCCATCATCTCAAAACGTGCTATAATAAACTAATGACAGACATCAAACCTCTCC
>CAVEGL010000090.1:0-3342 GCA_963615165.1 bacterium
GAGTCTCCGCACCCCCACCGCAACGCTAATGGTTGGCGGGCGACACGATAAACATTTACGTCGTACGTCTTAGTGCCATAGTCGCGCGGGTAGACGCTGCGACCACCGAAGTCCAAGTTGTAGGCGTTCGTAGTAAAAGTCGACAAACTCGATCAATACTTACCGTTGCCGCTACTAACGCTCACGCGCGTATCAGGAATGTCACGGTAGCCGGCATGAAGAAAAACTCATAGGAGAACCCGTAAGCACCACAAAACCATTAGTAGTATAAGCTCTATTGCCTGTGATTTAGAATATTACGCCGGATTGAGAGGGGAGGTTGGAATAGCTTTTGGTGCCGGGGGCGGTGGAGTCTATAGGAAGAGTCTGGTTTTTAGGACAAATGGAGCCAGTGGCAGAGGCTCTGGAACCTCCAGAGACGGTACCAGTGATGGTAAGATACCCTCACACCCCACAAAATCACCCAACGAATCGCAGCTCTCTCTATCACGGTTAACCCCTTGCCTATTTTCCTTGCCCGTGTTATAATCCCCAATATTAACACTAGATAAAGGAGGTTCAAATGTTCAACCTAAAGGATAAAGTAGCCGTCGTTTCAGGCACCTCAAGCGGACTTGGTCAGCAAATGGCTCGCGCTTACGCCGAACAAGGTTGCAAGCTCGCAATCTTAGCACGCCGCATCGAGAGACTCGAAGAATTCAAAAAAGAATTAACCGAAAAGTACAACGTCGAAGTAGAAGCCTACAAGTGCGACGTCACTGATGCCGAAAACATCGACGACATCGCCGCCCAAATCGAAAAGCACTTCGGCAGAGTCGACATTCTACTCAACGTCGCTGGCGCTTCCAGAGACAAAGGCGTCCTAGACATGACTGACGAAGAATGGAATTTTACCATCGAAACCGATCTTTCATCCGTTTTTAAGATGACCCGCGCCTTCGGCAAAATCATGAAAAAACAAAACTACGGCCGTATCATCAATATCGCCTCAATCTACGGCATGGTCGGATGCTCTGAAATCCCCACCATTGCTTACCACGCCTCCAAGGGTGGCGTCGTCAACTTCACTCGTGCCGCTGCTGCCGAGCTTGCACCATACAACATTACCGTTAACTCCATCTGCCCAGGGTTCTTCTATACCGAACTTACCACCGCAGCTCTCGACACAGACACCTTCAAGAAATTCGCCGAGAACCACGTTCCCATGAAGCGCTACGGACACGAAGGCGAGCTCAACGCTGGCGCCGTATTCTTAGCTTCAGATGAAGCTTCCTACGTCACTGGCGTTATTCTGCCAATCGACGGCGGCTACACAGCTGTTTAGTTTAACCAAACGAGATTGCTAAACTCGAAAAGCAATCTCGTTTTTTATTTCCCGAACAATAACACACTCTGCCAAGGCAGACTATGTATGCCCCACCCCCCCCCTAAAAGTATTAGTCCTCCAGAGCAGGTCGCAATCTCCCCTATTGCTCACCCAAAAAGCCTCCACAAACCTACGCAGCAAAATTACTTCTCAAATATCGCACCAAACAATAACCCCAACACCCCGTTTCCCCAGTCAACTCCTGATAATCATTCTCTTTCTTTTCCACCAACTCACCCCCATCCACCCATCCGATCTCACCACTTTCTCCTCCTATAACACCAAGGAATGGATGCCGATATCCCGCATCGCCATATAATACTCATTAAAATGCCGATCGACCATGTCACCGCCAAATCATCGCCGAAGTCGTAGCGCTAATAAACAAAATCTCCCCTCTCTTAAACTCAATCCCAAGCTCTTCCGGCACCCCGAATAGCCGCCTAAAAATCAAACTCCCACGCCAGCACTGCCCTCCCGCCGACACATCCCACATATTCAACCATTTTTTCTTCCGAGAACTCCGTTTCTGCAACAAAATCCGCCCATCCGATTTTACGATGAAAACCACTATCACTTTATGTTAAAGCCCTTTTTGGCGACAATTTTGCCTCGTATCTACTGTTTCTGTATATTCCCCGTTATCATTCAAAACATCAATAAGTTCCATCGCACATCGGCCCCTCCAAGCCGTCAAATGCTAAATTTGCTGTCTCAAATTCCGTCAATTTACACCAGCAAAATGGCGGAAGGTGGGAGATTCGAACTCCCGCTCCAGATCACTCCAGACTAACGATTTAGCAAACCGTCCCCTTCAGCCACTTGGGTAACCTTCCGTATTTTTATTCTATCACACTTTTTTCATTTTTCCCACACAATTCTGTGATATAATCAAAATATATGACAAAAACGACCCAACCCATTAATTGGCAAGCCCAAGAACACATTGAGCACACCCGCAACGCCAGTTGGTACGTTGGTCTTGCTATCTTTTGTCTCAGCTTCTCTGCTCTCGCCGTTTTTCTCAGCTGGTGGACTTTTCTCGCACTCATCATTCTTAGCACCATCTCCATCCTTATCTCCGCCCTTCGCCCTCCTCGCACTATCGATTACACCCTAGATTCCACCGGTCTCACCGAAGGTACCGTCCATCACGCTTTCCAAGATTACCGCGCTTTTGGTATACTCAAAGAAAATTCCCACTATTCCGCCATCCTTATCCCCAAAAAACGCCTCAGCCTCAGCACCAAAGTCTACTTCCCGGAATCCAGCGGCGAAGCCATCGTCGACACTCTCGGCACCCATCTCCCCATGGAAGAAGTCAAGCTAGATTTTCTCGACAAGCTCACAAATTTCTTGCGCATTTAAAAATTCCGTGCTACAATAGCTTAAGAATAATAATTAAGGTGGGCAAATATGGAGCAAAATTCAACAATAAACTCGACAATCGACAACGATTTACAAAAAGCAATCGACGACATCACAAATAATACAAACATCGACCCAGTTTTTTCTGACCCTGTCGCTGCACCGTCTTCAGTTCCCGAAGGTGACACCGGTGAACTTGGCGACCCAGTCGGTCCATTCCCCGCTCCAACCCCTCCTCCAGTCGCCGAAGCCTTCGATTTTATCGATCTTCCCGCCCCCGAAGCCGAGCCTCTCGGAACCGACGTCGCAAACGCCACTCCGCCAGAAGCCAAAACCCCCGCTTCTGCTCCTCCCGTTTCCATCAATATCCCCGAACCAGTTGCACCCATCATCTCCTCAGAGTCGCATTTTAGCGAATCCGCTCACCCTAGCATTAGCGTTCACCAAGTCAAAGAAGCCGCCCTCCGCGACCTCATCCCGATTTTGGACAGAATCCACATCACCCCTTCTCAAAAATTCAAAACTTACAAAGACATCTTTGAAACACTCAAAGATTACACTGTAGTAGAGTTAGCCTATCGTGCCGCCACCGAAATCCCAGACGACAC
>CAVEGL010000091.1:0-3267 GCA_963615165.1 bacterium
CTCTAATGTCAGCTCTAGAAGCTGGCGCCGAAGACGTAGTCGAAGAAGACGACGGCTCAGTTATTTATACTGCAGCGAGCGATTTAATGAAGGTCCGAAACACCCTCGTTGACGCCGGCCTAAATATCACCAGCGCCGAATTGCAATACGTCCCGAACAGTTATACTCCAGTTGAAACAGATAGCGCCGAAAAGCTAGAAAAGCTATTGTCCGCCATCGACGACCTAGATGACGTAACCAGCGTTTACACTAACGCAGAATAGCAGAGGGTACGGTGGGCAAAGCGCGAAGATTTAGCAAAAAACAACTGAACGATCGTCGCTTTCGGCGAACCGAAGATGCCATTTTAAAAGCCTATTTCGCAGTAGTCCCAAAAGGCAAAGGTCCACAAGAGCTAGCCAAGCGAGCCGGAATTTCGCGCGCCACTCTCCATCGACACCATGGAACCATTTTCGCGATCAAGTCAAACTATGAAAAATACCTACTACACGAATATCGAATACTAATGCGAAAAAGAAAAGACGCTCCCGTATCCGTAGAAAAATTATTTTCTACCACGTTAATTTTTATGACCATGCACAAAAAAATATTCGTACCAATCTTAAAAGATGGCGCCGAAAGCCTAGTGCGAGAAATGATACGTGTCCTAGAACCCAAATTTGCATCACGAGGAATCTGCGTAACAGGGAAGGGCTTCGAAGTGTACGTCGGAGAAGTTTATGTCATATTGAAGCAGTGGAGTGAATGCAATTTCGCCGACTCCGAATTCCGCCCAGTACTAAACAATCTAGTCTATTTAACCAAAACAATCCGCCAGCGATTAGAGGCACTAAAATAATCCTTAACATTTCTTCTCCCGTATAACAGGGACAAAAAACGCCTCAATCGCCACTGATTATGTACTCATAGCCACAAAAAAGACTCAAAGGTCTATCAAATTGGTACACTCGGAGGGATTCGAACCCACGACCCCTTGTTCCGAAGACAAGTGCTCTAATCCACTGAGCTACGAGTGCATAATACTATCGAACAATCATCTAAAAACAACAAACCCTTAAATGCAAGCGGCAATAACGTTGCCTACGAAGCGATTATGTCTCAGAATGGTAGTACCGACTGGGCTTGAACCAGTGACCTTGGGCTTATGAGTCCCACGCTCTAACCAGCTGAGCTACGGTACCACTCTTTAATTATAGCACAAACTGTGCTATAATTAAAGCATGAAAACGAAAAAAGGCTTCACAATCTTAGAAATTATCATCGTCGCGGTTTTCGCCTCGCTATTATTCATCCTTTTTTTCGTCCAAAAGTCCAATCTAGACGCCATGCAACGCGACGATTCTCGCAAAACCGCCATCAACGCCATGTATTATGCATTAGAGGAATACTTCTATCCCGCAAATGGCTATTACCCGGAATCAATCTCCGAAACGAACCTCCCTGTCATCGACCCCGCCCTCTGGACCGACCCGCTCGGCTACAATCTCGGCGATTCTCTCAGCTCCTATGCTTACACTCCGGCTAACTGCGAAAACGGGCAATGCAAAGAATACATCCTCAAAGCCGAACTCGAAAAAGAAGACCCCTACACCAAGACCAATCGGTTCTAATACTGCAGACTACCCTAGCAGATTTAAGGCTAGACAAAAAACGCATAGCGTGTTATACTTTAAAATAAGTGGTTGGATCTTTTTACCGTGAAAGGGAGGTAAAAATATGGAGAAAAGATATCATATCATTATCAAGCCTAGAGAAAATCATCCAGGCGAATTCAAGGCTGTTTTATGCGACGGGAGAGGTGTAAAAATAGCCGCATGGAAAGCGGAGTACGACACTCCAGTGGCTTATTGCTACGTAGAAGAGCAATTGAAAGAAGAGCTCGAAAAATACGTAGACCTAATTAGGCGCCATGAGAGTGGCGACGAAGATGCCACTAAAAAGATAGAGGAAATTAACGGGAAACCACAATATTTTACCTGTTAACCATTCCTAGCCACGGCAAAGTCCGTGGCATTTTTAATCTCACGCTATTCTGTCCTCGCCGTCATTCTTCGAGTAGCTAATGACATGATGCCCCCCATGTCGTTCCGGACCATCAGCGATAATTCCACTCTTTTCATCTTTGTATTTGGCAAGTGCATGACGGGGTTAGCCGATAATAGAGCCAACAGCATCGAATCTGGAAAATATCAAAACATTTCTCAAGTATCTTTTAATCGCGTCGGTCTGAATACCCCAATGAGACCTCCGGCGATCCGTATCGGTCAACTCGGAATCATATTTCCATTCATCGTCAATCAACACTTGCGCAACCAGCGCAAAGCAAAAACCAGGAATTTTCTCTGGCGAAATCTTGTTAACCGGCTTGGTTCTTGCCAGGTTAGTCGAGACTAGCCCAGAGACAACCTTAATCCCCTCACTATCATGTCAAGCGAGAACATACCCCAGTCAAAACGAATCGGATTTCGCCACCATATTTATGCGCGACCTCTGCAAAAACTTTTTATCATTCTCATCAGAATATATACCCATTCGTCGGGCAACAAATTCTTTGCTATAGTTTTTGGGTCGTCTTTCCCATCAATCCCAATCGGAGAAACCATATCATCACGAGCCAAAATCTGCAAATCTTTAAATTGCCTCGCGTAGGTAAGCGCTTTTTTAACGGCAATTTCCTCGGGGTCACCTTATTTTATTCCGGCTCATCTAGCTGTAATCCCAAATTCAAAAACGACAACCCAGTATATCCCAATTTAGCCAAAATCCTTTTAGCGGTCACATCTTTCCCAGGATTCGTGGTGACAATCGAAATTTTATTCATGTTGAGATAATTATATTACAGACATTCACTCCGTGGACAAATTCGCGACAATTCAGCAACAAAAAAGAGCCAAATCTTGACTCTAATTTTAATATGGTGACCCGGGTGCGAGTCGAATTGGAACGACATTTGTTTGGATATCTATCGAATAAGGGGCGTTATCTCGGTTCTATATCCGATAATAAACATTCTCTAGAGTAATGGAAAGTATGCATACTAGTATAGTAATAGTAATTGCTAGCTAGACATTGATGTTATTAAAGGTTCCTTAAGAACCTACATTAACATTAATAAACATTATTACGTTATTCTTATAGTCCACCCATTCTTCTTTCTTACTTAAAAAGCTTGAGTCGGGTTTTTCCATCGTATGGTTTTTTCGTCTGTGTTTAAGCCAATACTCGGGAGACACTAAAGTATAGATAAGATAGGATTTTTATGTTATA
>CAVEGL010000092.1:0-3187 GCA_963615165.1 bacterium
GGCAACTAGATAACACTTCCCTCATAGCCCCCCTCTCCGCCTCTGTCACCCAAAGCCCATATTTATACTTCACCGAAATTTGCCTCGCGACATACTGACATCGGAATTTCTTATTCGGAGGCAACCAAGTTGCCGCGTCGCCATCAGATTTACCCTGATTCGTCGACGCATCCACCGCCAGCAAATTCAACGGATCCGTCGCTATATTATACCGCACATCCGCCGTCATATATTGCGCCCCCTTTTGCCAAGCATCAGATAGCGCGACCACATGATCGATCTGCACCCCCTTCGAAATCTCCGTTTTCATCGTAAAAACCTTATGCTCCCCGGTATACGGCTCGTCATATTCACCAGCCGTCACATCACAACCATCAAGCACTGCCGTCTCGCCAAACTCCCGCTTAATAATGCGTTGCCTCAGCGAACACCCCTCCACCGTCGGCCAATCATTATAAAATTCCGTCCGCGCATACCCCGTCTTTGGCGCCCGCCCCTTCACCTCTAACTTTTCCAAAATTTCCGTCGCCAAATTCTCACTACTTTCATCTTGCGCCGTCAAATCTCCCCCCGCCTCCACCGCGTCATTTTCCGCGCCACCCACCAAAGCCACTTCCGCCCCATCGTTCTCTACTTTAGTAAAAATCGCCTCATAGCTCGCCGGATTCACCACGACCCAACCCAAAGCA
Source organism: bacterium (assembly GCA_963615165.1). Classification (GTDB taxonomy): domain Bacteria; phylum Patescibacteriota; class Saccharimonadia; order Saccharimonadales; family Saccharimonadaceae; genus Nanosyncoccus. The sequence continues at coordinate 690 of CAVEGL010000092.1, forward strand.
CCAAAAAGTGCCGTCAAAACCACCAAAAATCTCCGCTTTCGCATTTTCTCCCCACCCACAATTCCCCTCATATGCTTCATCATATTACGCCTAACCTCACTCAACCATCTTTAGCCAATAAAATCTCTCTTGGTTCCCCAACTTCCCCCGCAACTCATTGTCGCGCTTCTTGACCACCAAAAACCCGTGCCTCTTTAGCCAAAATTCAAAATCCCTAATAATTCGACGTCGAATCGCATTATTCTTCACCACTCCTTTCACTAAATCTCTCGGCATCGCCTCGAATTGCGGTTTCATCATCACCAAAAAATCCGTCTGCCCATTCACCAAATTTTTCTTAGCATACGCCAAGACCTTCGCCAAACTCACAAACGACACGTCCGCCACAACCACGTCAGGCCTTACCTCCGCGTCAAAACGGAATTCAAAGATATCAGTTTTCTCATGCAACTCAACCCTACGATCAAACCTAAGCGGAGCTTTCATTTGACGCGTCCCTTTCTCTACCGCAATAATCTTCTTCGCCCCACGTTCTAGGGCAAATGCCGTAAACCCCCCCGTAGATGAACCAATATCCAGCACAATTTTGTCCACAAAATCAAACCCAAAGCTGTCCACCGCCCCCTGCATCTTGAAGTATCCCCTATTTTCGACGTTCTCGATATTCATATGTAGCCGTATCGACGGAAACCACATCGCCCTCTTTGATAAAGGCTGGGACTTTAATTATCACGCCAGTTTCTAGTGTCGCATCTTTCATCACGGAAGTAGTCGTATCCCCCTTAACCACCGACTCCGTATAAGTTACGGTCAGCCAAAGATTCTTAGGCAAAACCAAATTAATCGCAGTTCCATTATAAAACTGAATTTCCATCCCGTCGCCATCTTTCATGAAATCCTTTAAACCGCCAACCATATCCGCAGACAACTCGTACTGTTCAAAAGTCTCTGGATCCATGAAATAAAACTTTTCATCGTCCCTATAAAGATACTGCACTTTCCGCGTAGTCACCTCGGCCGGCTCAATTTTCTCTTGCCCCTTAAAAGTCTTCGGCAACAATGCACCCGTAATAAGGTTTTTCACTTTCACATTCACAATAGAGCCACCCCGCCCCATAACTTTCTGAGAATATTCCACCACCTTATACGGCTGACCATCCAAAGTAATTAGAGTATTTTTCTTTAAATCTGTTGGACCGTACATTTTACTCCTTAATTATTAGATACAAAAGGTAGCAATGCTAAATGTCGTGCACGCTTAATCGCTACAGCCAATTGGCGTTGTTGTTTGGCAGAAAGGCCAGTCTTAGAGATTGGTTCAATCCGACCATACACATCAATATATCGTTGTAAAGTTTTTACATCTCGATAGTCAAAATAGAGATTTGGATCATTCTTATATTTTTTCATTTTAATATCCTTCCTTCTGAAATCGTTTTAGAATGGAACTTCACTGAGGTCGATTTCACCCTCAGGAATATCAACCGGCATAGTACTAGTCGCATCCGCAGTGTCCGCCTTAGCACTAGGAGCAGGACTATAACTGCCGCCATAGCTCGCAGACTCACCGTCACGACTACCGTTGCCGAGGAAATTGAAATCCTCAACTACAATTTCCACAGACGAACGCTTATTGCCAGACTTATCTTCCCAAGAACGTTGACTTAAGCGCCCCGAAACTAAGATTCCCGTGCCCCTTTTTGCATATTTAGCAATAGTTTCGCCAGTCTTACCCCAAGCCGAGCAATCCAAGAACGAAACCTCTTCTTTATTATTGCCACTAGCATCACGATAAGTACGGTTTACCGCTACGGAAAACGAACAAACTCCACTACCGCTACTCGTGCTACGCATTTCCGGGTCACGAGTAATGTTTCCGGTAATGATAGCTTTCGAAAAGCCTCTCATATCTTATTCTCCTTTTTCTTCGGTTGTTTCTTCTTGCGCTTTTTCTTTGCGACGAGCTGCAAATTTCGCCTTGCGCGCATCTACAGTCACCAGCAAATATCGCAAAACCTCATCGGTAATATTAAGGGTGCTGCTGATTTTCGCCGGAGCCTCAGCCGGAAGCTCTAATTCGTAAAAATAGTAGACAGCAAAATCCTGACCACTGATAGCATAAGCTAAACGCTTCTTGCCTTCGGCAGTCTCCGTCACAATTTTGCCACCATTGCCCTCAATCACCGACTTAACCTTGTCAAGCGCTGGGGTTAAATTCATCTCCAAATCGGGATGAAAGAGAATTGTAAGTTCGTATGACTTCATAATACTCCTTTGGTTAAAGCAAGCGCAGTTAAATCCCGCTTGCTGAGCTAATAATATCTCCATTATAGCACCAAAAGGCCAAAAAATCAACCCCGTTAAGAGGCTTCATTGTACAAACTACCAAAATTATTAAACTTGCTCAAATTATTCGACATTTATTTCAAAATAATAGACCCCGGAGTCTCCGCACCCCCACCGCAACGCTAATGGTTGGCGGGCGACACGATAAACAT
>CAVEGL010000093.1:0-3128 GCA_963615165.1 bacterium
GCTTTGGTCCGATTTCACGGATGGCGCGGACGGATGACGTGCAGAGAATGTCGGCAACGATATCGTCAAGTCCCTCTTCAATACCACCGAGGATACCGATATTGATGTCGCCGATCTTAACATTGTAGATGGTTCTGCCGCTGGGGACGGCGACACCGCGAATGGTAGCATCGCCGATTTCAAATTCGCCTGGCCCAAAAATGGGTCCTACGGGTAAGCCGGCGTCGATCGTGGAACTACTAAGGTCGAATTTGATGTTGGTTTTTTTGGTGATGATGGTAATTTCGTCTAGTGATTTGCTTTCGATTTCGAACATTCTGTTACTCCTATTTTTTAATTAAATTTTCCGGATCAATAATTTCGCTAATTTCCATTTCTAGGATGTCTTCTAGGAAACGGTCACGCACTTTCTGGCGGTATGCAAAATCGTCTGGCGACAAAATCGCATAATTGATAGGTTTGCCCTGCTTTTTTTCGATAACTTCGGCCCAGCGGGAAAGTTTTTTGGTTTTGTCATCGCCGATAATTAGGAGATCTATACCTTCTTGACCGGGTAAGCGATTAGTGACGATTAATCCTTTGACGTATTTTTTGACGGGACGAATATTGTCTTCCCACGTAGTGGTTTTGTTGATGTTGACGTCGATACTGCAGGCTGAACTAACTTTTTTCGAAAACATTTCAGAAAGTGGATGGCAGAAAGGATGCTTGGTGTTGGCTGAGTAATAAATTTTATTGTCGTAGGTCTCGTTTTTAATGATTCCGATGGTTTCGAGATTGAGTAGTTCACGCCGTACGGAATTAATCTGTTCGTCTATAACTCTGGTCATTTCGCGGATGTAAAAACTTTTTTCGGTGCTTTCAAAAAAGAGAGCTAGGAGCTTGGCTCTAGTTTTGGAGCCGAATAATTTTTCTATTGGCGTGTTGGTTTCTTTACTCATCTTATTTATATTTTAGCACGTTTGGCATAAAAAATGTGAACTTTTGAATACGATTTTATTGATTTGACGAAAATTGTGATTCAGTATTATTTTCGCTATAATGGCAGACAACGTATGAATAGATTTCCGACAGATCAAGCCAAGTGATTGCGGGGTTTCGCTTGAACCAGGTGAGTTGGCGTTTGGCGAGGTGCCAATCCGCGTAAAAAGCTTGCTTTTTGGCAGTACCTAAATCCATTTCGCCAGAGAGAAAGGCCGTAACATATCGATAGATGTTGCTTTTCATGGCGCTACAATCCCAATCGTACTTCTCTACTAGCTTTTTGGTTTCCTCGAATAGTTCAGGGCAGAACATTTGGTCGGCTCTGGCTTTAAGTCTAGCCCTTAATTCTTCGGTGTCTGTCTTAACACCGATTAGCATAAAATGGGGCTTCACCTCTGTTCTGTCTGAGCAACTTTTTTGTTCAATATCGCCAATTTTGGCGCCGGTGGGGCCTTTGAAGTGATAGTCAAAAATTAGAGAATCGATATAGAGACCAGTACCACCAACCACCATTGGAACATGCTTACGTGCCTTAATCTCGCGGATTCTGGATTCAGTGTACGCCTTCCAGTCCGCTACGGTAAATCTCTCGTTTGGGTTAGCCAAATCAAAGCCAAAATGCGACACGCCTTCCCTTTCGGCAATAGACGGTTTCGCGGTGCCGATATCCATGCCTCTGAAAATGGCGCGCGAATCGGCGGAAATGATTTCTCCGCCGATTTTCTTGGCGATTTGAATAGATACTCCAGTCTTACCAGAGCCAGTGGGGCCTAAAATGACGAGCGTGTCCATATATTACAGGCTTTTTAGGAAGTCGGCTAGGTCTTTTAGACCAACTTTTTCCTCGCGATCACGCAAGCGGACTGATACTTCCCTGTTTTCTGCGTCTTTAGGTCCGACGATTAGGAGGGCTGGGATTTTGAATTCGGTGGCGCGCTTAATTTTTTTGCCTAAGGTGTCGTTGGAATCGTCTACGGTAAAACGTAGCTCGTTATATTTGAGCGGCTTTTCGAGGATAACACCGGAAAGCTCGGACTTGATCTCGGAGACGTAGCTAGCAACAGTGTTGTTGATTGTGAGGATGCGTACCTGCTCTGGAGCGCACCAAAACGGAAACCAGCCAGCAGTGTGTTCGATGAATACCGACAAGAAACGTTCGATAGAGCCGAGCGTGGCATGATGAATCATGACCGGACGCTCCTTGGCGCCTGACTGGTTGATGAACTCCAAACCAAAACGCTCTGGCTGGACAAAATCGAGCTGAATGGTGGCGAGCTGATGCTCACGACCAATAGCATCTTCGGCCATAAAATCGATTTTGGGACCATAGAAGGCGGCTTCGCCCTCTTGTTCGAAATAATCTAAGCCATTGTCGATGGCGGCTTGCTTGATTTGATTTTGCGCCATTTCCCAGAGAGATTTATCGCCGAGATATTTGTCTTCGTTGGAGCGATAAGAGAGGCGGGCGCGCAATTTTTGCATACCGACAGTGTCATAGAGCTCTTTGACGATAGCTACGAGGCGCTTGACTTCGTCTTTGATTTGGTCGTTGCGACAAAAGACGTGAGAATCGTCCTGAGTAAGGGAGCGAACGCGAGAGATTCCGCCAAGTTCGCCAGTTTTTTCGTCGCGATAATCGGTGGTTGCCTCCATGTAGCGGACTGGCATTTCTTTATAGGTGTGCGGGCGCGAAGCAAAAATTTGGGCGTGATGCGGGCAGTTCATGGGTTTCATAGCGAATTCTTCCCCGTTTACTTGCGAGTGTACCATGAATAGCTCGTCGCCGAATTTGGCGTAATGACCAGAGGTTTTGTATAAATCGGTCTTGGTAATATGCGGCGTCCAGACCTTTTTGAAACCTTCTTTGCCGCGGAGACTGAGTGAATAATTTGCCATGAGTTCGCGAAGTTCAGTTCCGCGAGGAGTAAATAACGGAAGACCTGCGCCGACAAGATCAGAGAAGCAATAGAGGTCGAGCTCTTTGCCAAGTTTGCGGTGATCGCGTTTTTTGGCTTCCTCTTGGCGGGCTAGATATTCCTGTAATTCTGCTTCGGTTGAAAAAGCGACGCCATAAATGCGTGTGAGCATCTCGCGCTTTTCGTCGCCACGCCAATAGGCGCCAGCAACGCACGTGAGTTTAAAAA
>CAVEGL010000094.1:0-3116 GCA_963615165.1 bacterium
TAATTGAGTGGCAAATTTGCTTGGCACTTTAGCTCTAAAATTTACCCCCCTACATATCGAAAGGATACATATGGAATTATTCAGCACAACATCAAGCTCAATTTTGAGAAACTTAGTGGGCGCATGTCAAACGCCTGTTATCGTATTGTTGCTATTATTCACCGTGGCTGTAGTGGTTTTGCTTGGCACATTGATTGCCGAAGTTGTATCGGAGCGCAGGCATTTCAAAGTTTTTTTGCCTGAACTTGTAGAGGAACTCAAAAACGCTAAAAGTAGCAATGATGTGAAACGCGTGATTAAGCAAAGCGGGCTTTTGCTCAAACAAAAGCAAATTTTGGTGGAGCTGGCATCTCATCCAGACATCACGCCTGAAATGCGTGAATCAATGGCAGTGTCGCTTGAATTCAACGAACAGCGTAAATACGATATGCGAGTAAAAATTAGCGACATTATGGCTCGTTTGGCACCGATGTTGGGGCTTTTGGGCACTCTTATTCCATTGGGTCCTGGCATTTTGGCGTTGAGCTCAGGGGATGTGGAAACGCTTTCCACATCGCTCATCACAGCTTTTGACACCACTTCATTGGGTCTTATTATTGCAGGCATTTGCATGATTGTGAGTGCTGTTCGCAAACGTTGGTATAAAGCTTATATGACTGTGTTCGATTCCATAATCGAGATGGTGTTGGATGTTGAGGCGCGGCATGGTCGCGCGGGTTCGAGTGCGAGTGGCGCGGGCATGGGCACGGGCACGGGTACGGGTACATCCAGCGCTCACGCCAAACAAACAAAAAGGCAGGCGCAATGATCAGACGAAAAAACAGCATGTTTTCACGCGGAAATGGTTATGCGTTTGAAGACGAAAAAGATGTAAACCCCATGGAGCTGGTGGCAAATTTATCAGATGTTATGCTTGTGTTTGCCGTTGCACTAATGTTGGCAGTAGTGACGCATTGGAATGTGGATATCACAAAACAACTAGCACAACTTGATGCCGAAGACATGACTGCACTAGATGAAGCGCAGAGTGAAGAAGCTGTGTCTAATTCGGAAAATGACGGCTATGAAGACATGGGCAAGGCATATCGTGACCCTAAAACTGGCGAGATTTACGTGATCCAAGAGAGTGGGTCGGCAAGCACTGGTGGCTCTGGTGCGTCTGGCGGGTCGAGTGGGTCGAATGTAGCCAGTGCGTCTAGTTCGTCTAGTTCATCTGGCGGGTCAGCTGGCGCGTCTGGCACAACCAACACATCCAGCGCAATGAATACAAGTTCGACGAGCTCGACAAATTCATCCAGCTTGACTGGCACAACTAACACATCGAGTGAAACACGCTAGGTTGCATCTATTATGACGTCGCAGAAAAATAACAAAGCGCCAAAGCAAGACCCATACCGCCTTGAAAACCCATATTCAAGTGAGGGTGCTTTAACGCGTTCTCGCATTTTTAAACGCATAGCATGCGTGGTGTGCGCTCTCATCGTTTTGGTGGCTCTTGCAATAGGTGGTTGGTTTGCGTGGGATAATCTGCGCAACCCCAGTATCGACACATATAAGAATGAACAAATCGAAATTCACGGGCTCACTGAAAACGACTTTTACATCACGCCTTTGGAGTTATCGCAACTAAAATGCGAACGAATAACCGCCAAAGGCACAGGGTCTGGCGAAGGTGGCGTGTCAAAGGCAGGTGTTGTTTCGGCTTATGGACCCACGCTGCAACAATTTGTGGCCACATTCGGGCAAGACCTACAAAATTTCAGGCGCGTGAAATTTACGTGCAAAGATGATTATTACACCACGCTGCGCTCAGATTCGCTGGCAAACACAATCATTTTATCAATAGCTTCAGGCAAAGATGCGCTCTATGACACCCAACAGCCCTTGCGTGTGGTGGCACCTGCTGAAGAATCTGGCAAGTGGGCATACGGCGTTGTGCGCATCGATTTCTATAAGTAGCATAAATACAGGAGAAACAAATGTACAATACAGAACAAATGTTCGCTAAAACTGTTAATTCGAGGTCTTTGGTTTCGCGCCGTTCGTTTTTAACTAGTTCTTCGAAAATCGCGGGATGCGCCACACTCGCGCTATCGCTTGGCACCACGGCTCCTATTCTCAGCGCCTGTTCCACAAAAACTTCCAGCAAAGCAGCCGATTTGCAAACAGCTTTTGAGCGTGGTGACGCGAACGTTTTTGAGTTCACCGATTCTTGTGGCAGAACTGTCTACCTTCCAAAAAATATCGAAAGCGCATCTCCTAGCGGTGCATATGCGCAAATCTTTCTTTCCACATTTTGTCCAGATAAAATGGTGTCTCTTTCTGGTTCGTATTCTCAAAAACAGCTGGGGTATTTGGATTCTCGCCTTGCCGACCTGCCTGTAACAGGCAAGCTCTATGGCACGAGTGGCACGCTGAATTACGAACAGATTATAAAGCTTAATCCAGATGTCATAATCGACATTGGAGAGGCGAAGCAAACTATCGCCACCGACTTAGACGAAGTGCAACAAAAATGTGGGCTGCCCGTTATTTTTATCGAGGGAACAATCGATAAATTCTCGCAAGCCTATCGCACTTTGGGTGGTTTATTTCCCGCACTCCAGCAAAAAGCTGAAAACATGGCGCAATATATTGATGACACGTTCGCCTTTGCCATTGCCCACCAGCGCGAAATAGCAAGTTGTTCCCCGCGTGTGCTTTATTCTACAGGTGACGATGGCTACGATGTAAAAATTAAAGGCAGCGTGCATTCGTCTGTTTTAGATATGGTGGGCGTGAATAATGTGGCAAATATTACCGACACTTCTTCTACCACAGTCTCGCCTGAAAAAGTGATGGAGTGGAACCCTGAGGTTGTTTTACTTTCGCCTACCGATGGGTTTTTCGAGGAAATTTATTCCGACCCTGTTTGGGCAAGCATTGACGCTGTAAAAAACAAGCGTGTTTATGAAGTGCCTGCTCAGCCTTATGAATGGCTCGACCGCCCGCCTTCAGTTCAACAGGTTTTAGGCGTAAAGTGGCTTGGTAATTTGCTTTTTCCTAACGTCTATAAATTTGACATGGTAGAAGAAACTCGCAACTTCTTTTCGCTTTTTTGGGGCTCAGACGTAACG
>CAVEGL010000095.1:0-3102 GCA_963615165.1 bacterium
TCTTCAGCGCATCCTTGCGGAGGGCGGCGAGGGCATCGTTATGGTAAGAGCAGGAGCGCCGTATCAGCCCGATAAGCGTCCTTCAAAAGATACTCAAAAGGTCAAGAAAGAAATCCAAGACACGATTGATTGTGTTGTAATTGGCGCGAATCCTCCTGCGAAGGAATATACTGGCAAGCAGTTAGAAGAGTGGCCGCTTTGGGTTAATGAAAAAACTGGCGCGCGCCTCCCGGAAAAGGCACGATATGTTGAATATTATGACGGCGCGCCGATCACTCCTGTTACGAAAAGTTATTATTACGGCTGGGCGGGCTCGCTTAAGTTGGGTCTGGTTAAAAACCGCAAACTCGAATACTTTGGTGACTTAAGTGGACTTACACAGGAGATACTCGCTAATTGGAAGGATTACGTCCTCCATGTTTGTGAGGTGGGCGGCATGGAAGTTGACCCTGAAAGTGGACATATCCGTCATCCAAAGTTCCTTGGCTGGCGCAATGATAAAACCCCAAAGGAATGTCTTTGGGAGCAAGTGGAGGGTAAGTAATGTATTATTTTCACGGCAATCTCGCGCGATACCACCTCATTGAAGAATCAGACCCACTTATGTTTGAATTGGCATTGGAGCGTTTTTGTCAAGACAGACAAATCATTGATATAAAATACGCTCCGGCGCGAAATGCGTACCAATCTAATATTTACACTGCCTTAATAATTTATTATGAGGATGAGGACGAATGAAAAGAGAAACGGCCCTACTAATTGGGACTTTTATTGGAGCATTCGCGGGAGCGTTAGTTACTTTGATTGGCTATGCGGTTAGCTTTTGGATTATTTCTTTATTTGCATCACTGTTTGATTCTTTCTTTAAAATTGTAGTAATAATTTTGTGCTTAAGTTTAATCTTTGCACTTTGTTATACACGAAAGAAAGATCTTGATGGTGAATTTACAAGTAAAAATGAAAACGAGGAAGAGTAAATTCTCTTCCTCAATTTTTTTATTTGTTTTTTCCGGCGTTATTGATTGTGTTCGCCGCGGCGCATACCTTGTCGATTAAGCTTGAAATCTTTTCAGCAGACTCGGCGTTATAATCGTAATTAATCTGCTGCGCGGCGGTCGCCACCATTGAAAGAACCCAGTCTTTGCGGTCGGCGCCACTTTCGAAGTTCTTTTCTGCGGTTTCCATATAATCGAGCGCGATATCAATAATCTTTGCCCAATTCTTTTCCTTTGCGGCGGCATTAATTACCTTCACAAGAGAAATTAAAGCGGGGATTGCAACTGCCAACCCCGAAATAACACTTACAATAAGATTAATCCAATCAGAATAACTCATTTATTTCCTCCTTAGCCCAAAAGACTTTTCCAGGTTTTCTGCCCACAGATACCGTCGACAGTTAAACCAGCATTTTTTTGATAACGCTTGAGTGCCGCAAGTGTGTTTGCGCCAAAATCTCCGTCAACTTTAATGAGCGTTTTGCCATCTGTGTTGACGTACCCCAATTGGCGAAGCAGACGTTGAAGAGTCCCCACTTGCGCGCCCGAGCTTCCTTTCTTTAAAACATTAAGGGTAATTGTCACTTTTGTCACCTCATTTGAAGTTTGAGATACTGCGGCGCTGGTAGTTTTAGTGCTAGTGCCGCTAAGAGCCGCATTAACTGCTGCCGCAATTGCGCCGTGTCTGTCATAAAGATACTTGCCAGGGCAAGCCTTGTTTTCGTAGTCGCGATGTACGGTCATGTTACACCCATTAAGATGATTCATGCGCTCGTTTTTATTTGTGCTCCATACTAACTTTTTGATATTGTTTCGTTTACAAATATCAATAACTAAACCAATAAGCGCCGCATAGACCTTGGCGTTTACTGCATAGGGATGTTTTGCATCAGAAGCACATTCAATTGTAACGGCGCGTTCATCATTTACGCGCGAGCTAGTGCACCATGACCGTTCAGATTCATTAACATAAAGCCCCACGCGGCCGTCATAGCCAATTCCATAATTAGCGCTGGCTTGTTTTGTTTGGAAGACAGAGCCGAGTGCCTCAACTCCACACTAGCCAACGACACAATGGATTGTAATGGTGTCAATGGTTTTTCCGTTACGACTAGACTTATAAGGTGAGAGTTTTGTGTAAGATACCAGAGAACTGTTGCTCATTTTTTCACCTTCTTTTTTTATTTTGCCGGACGACTTAAGATTATGGGTCGCCGCGGGCGTACGTATTGATAGTATACTGTGAATGTTTTGCGGGAAAAATTGATTTTGGCGGTTGTAAATTTCAAACTGAGCCGCCGCAGTTTAAGCAGATTACTGTTTAATCATCCTCCAATAATCCGCTGAATTCTTTTTCATCGTCCATTTAGGTTTCCTCATGTTTTAGGAACGACGCTTACATTACGCAAATACGCAAGTCCGCTTGTTGTGGCATCATTCTGTCCGCTGATATAGATGTCTTGTACATCTTCAATAGTGAAATCGTAACTAAAAGCAGTCCATGTATTGCCTACCGCAAGAGAATATTTTATATAGCGTGTTGTAGATGCATCGTAAACAGCTATTGCTGATGCACCTGCGGTATCTTGTTTGAACTCGCCACTAAAAGTATATGTGCCAGCGGGAAGATTTTTAAGTGTGCCACAAGTCCACGCCACCATATTGTTGCTACGAGGGCATGCCGTAACAAGTGTGTTATCTTGCTTATATGCGTAATCCGATGGAGTTGTCGGAATTGCCCAAGCTGTTCCATTTCCTCTGTAAATAGTTGCGTTGTCGAAATCAAACAGATTATCAGTGGATTGCTCAACCGCCGTTATTTCAATGACTATATCACCTGTTACATTTGGTATGGCAATCGTGCCATCTTTATAATATGCGGACATATCCACACCTCCCATTGTTATTGTTATTGTTGCGCCCTCAAGTGTGTAGCCATCAGCCGCCGTGATTGTTGCGGCATAACCTTGACCATCAATGACTTTTCTGCTGTCATTGTTTAGTGAGCAATTAGACAGCGTTGTTTTGACTAAACGATAAAGGTTAGTTATTTGCCCATCCCACACACTTTGAGTGATGACTGTGCCGCCCATTGTCACTTTAATAC
>CAVEGL010000096.1:0-2963 GCA_963615165.1 bacterium
GCTTTGAGCAATTTTATTATACCACATAATTCCATCTGTTTAAATCTTTAAGAGCTTGCTCTATTTCATCAATGCTCATTTTTGCGGCTTCGCTGGTGCTTTCTATTCCCATTTCCTCCGCGCGTTTCATCCAGTAGCGAAATTGAGAGGCTTTTACTTTTAGCCGGTTTCTTTTCGCCCACTCTCTGTTATAAGCTCTTGAAGCTTCAATGGCTTTTATGATTTCTTTTCTTGACTTTGGTTTGCGCTTCTTCATGCTTTGCCCTCCTGTTTAGCTAGTTCCGATTCTTTGAGAAGTTCCCCGGCTCTCTTCCTGATCGCTGGAACCTTCCAGTTCTGCGGCCTTTCTCATCCAGTAACGCATTTGATTAGCACGGATTTTATCGCGGTTCTTTTTAGCCCATTCCCGGTTATATGCCTTTTTTAACTCGGTCGCCTTTTGCATTAACTTTTCATCTTTTGACTGCTTCATTTTTTGCCTTTCTGTATTTCAACAACTTCTTGTGTATGGTGTGCTTTTGCCACTTCGCGTAATCCGGGTAGCTTCTGTGACTTCTTATATTTATTATACAAAAAAACCAAATGTTTGTAAACGTTTGAGAAGTCAAAAAAAGAGCGGTGCCCGATGGCTTTCCGCTCTGTAAAATTCATTTACTTTTGAAATTTCTTGCCGCCTTCTTCTGGTTGGCTGCCGCCTTGAATGGTATAAAATCAGGATCCGCGGGAATGAATTCATCCGGACCGTAAAATGTATTGCACTTGCTGTAAAAATAGCATGGGTTCCGGTTGTAGGCGTCCGCCCATCTGGCTTTTAAATTAGGCATACATAAATGCCTATAAGTTGGGCTTGCGTCCTTAGCCTCCTCCGGGGTCTTGTTATTGTATTGGCAGTCGTAATAATTTAAGCCGATTTGATAATCACCACCATACTCAATGGCCGAACTGTCGCGGCCACTTTCCAGCGTGATCCGGTTATCGTTCGCATTTCTATTTTTTGCGGCCACCACGATGCAGAAAGTATTATTTCTAACCGCGTACCCCTTTAGCTCCGTAACAGCTCTTTTTATAAGCTCCTGCTTATCCTCCGCGCCTTTGCTTGTGATTAGGTGCAAATAGTCAATAAATGCCGCTGGTGCCTTCCTTCCATCTGAACGCGCTTGTTCTGCTGCCACATCCAGGAAGTTAATGATCTTATCAAGATCGTTGCCCAGCTCTGCCGGATTGTAACGGAGATATGGCCAAACTTCCGTTCTGTAAGCCGTCATGAGCTTGTCAATGGCTTGATTTTGCTCATCCGTCCACCTGTACCCCTGCATGACTTCCAGGGCCTCCATCCTCATGTTATACCGCTTTAAAAGTTGATATGAAAAGGCTTTCGCCAACATCTGATTGCGGCTCATTTCCAGATTGATATAAATAGACGGCTGACATTTGACCGCCATCATTTCAGCCAACTGCATGCAAAGCGTTGTCTTTCCGATTCCCGGCGCGGCGACAATGGTGCAAAGTGTTTGAGGCATGATACCATCGCCAATGGCATCATCAAAACATTTTAAGCCTGTTCTAATCGGCTTGTATGTTTCCGTTTGTATTGCATCATAAAAGGCGGCTAATTGGTCGGGACCCTCTGTAAAGCTCCGTAAGGCTCTGTAAGCCTCTTTGTGTCCTTCATCGTACTTTTTATCCTCTGGCGTCTCTCCGTGGCTCTGTGGGGCTTGTGGCGCGTCCTGCGGCTCATATAATGCCTTTAGGTCCTTCCAGCCTCTGCAAGAACAATGAGCGTGGCGGCATATGTACTTGATGGCGGCCCCTCCGTCATCTTTTGGCAAAATTGATATTTTGGCTTGCAGCTGCCGATCAGGTTCGGTATGTTCAGCCGCCCAGGGGCAATGTATGAAATAATGGGTATAATTGCCCTGCTCGACTCGTTCGAAAAATAAGTTATGGCGGTTTAAAAATCGTTCCGCAAATAAGCATTTGTCTTTCTGCTCTTCGGTCAAGTTCCGGGGCAGGTCCATGCTTTGGAGTGATCCGCTTGTCGATTGGCTCGCCTGTCGGCTCGTGGGAATGGCTATCAATGGTTCTAACTCTCTGCGCCATTGGCCAATCTCGTCCCATGTCTCCCCGGCGGCAGCGGCCTCATACTCCGCATTTGCTAATGCTTGTGACATTGCGCCTTGAAGCGTTCCGGCTTTGGCTTTATCCCTTAGAAAATCATCCAGACAAGCGGAACCCTCAACGGCTCCCCCGCCTCGGTCTGCGCCAAAAAAAAACCGCCCTGCATCAATGGCCGCATGGTCAAAAAATGGAAATAGTCCGGCGGTGCATCTTTTGAGCGTTTGCAGCTTGTCCAGATTCTCACGGGTGTAGGTTTGAGTTAATGGGAAATATATGTGGACTTTTAGCCGTGGCGCGTATGTCTCTCCTCCTTTGACTTTCTCCCGCTGGTGGTTCCTGGAATAAATGTAATAAAATCGCACATCAGGGAAAGCCGTTTTTATATCGTTAATGGTCTTGTGATATCCCGGCTTGTTGGTGTGGGTATTGTCCAGGTCCATAACAATAACATTGGATTCGAGAAAATTCTCATTAGCTCTTGTGGCTCGCTGGAAAAATGCCGGGGTATGATCGTATTGCGTGGCCGTGGTCAGTTGGTCCAGATTCTCAATATAATGACCGTGCGGATATAATTTGTTCTGCGCGTTCTGGATCGTGTCCGCTGTGTAAATCGTAAAGGGTTTCATTTTTTGCCTTTCTGCGTCCTTGGTGGTATGATAGGCAATGCCGGGCGCTGCATTTTACCTTTTTTGCCTTTGGTTAATGATTAGTGTATCGGTTTGCGCTTGGTGGTGGTCGCTGGTTACGATCACCACTTTTTATGTTGGGAAAATTCTAAAACAATGCAGCGCGCCCCGCAAGGGATGGCGCGCGATTGGCTATAAATATATATAAATATATATAGG
>CAVEGL010000097.1:0-2919 GCA_963615165.1 bacterium
TTATAAATGATTGTAAATCGCTGAAATTCAAAGGTCTTCATTTCCATATAGGCTCGCAAATCACAGAATACAACTGTTTTAGTTTACTATGCACGACAATTAATCGGCTAGTTGGCGAATTGGCGTCTCAAGGCGTCATGTGTGAGATGGTTGATGTAGGCGGTGGATTGGGTGTAGATTACAATGCTCCGAATAAAAATCCCATTCCAGACTTTCGCGGATATTTTAACGTGTGGCGCAATGTCTTGAATCTTCCAGCGGGTACTAAAGTGCATTGCGAATTGGGACGCTCTGTGGTAGCTCAGTGCGGACATTTGATTACGCGTGTGCTTTTTACAAAACATACGGCAAGCCGCAAGTTTGTTATTGTCGATGCCGGTTTTACCGACTTAGTTCGTCCGGCTCTTTACGATGCATGGCATGACATCGAAAACATTTCTGCCTCCGAAAACGCCAGTCGCGAGAAGTGCGATATAGTTGGCCCTATATGCGAAAGCAGCGATGTATTTGCCAAAGACCGTGAGATTGCTGCTGCAAGACGAGGAGATTTGTTGGCAATACATTCGGCTGGAGCCTATGGCGAAGTGATGGCGTCCCAGTACAATGCCCGACCGCTTATAAAGGGATATTTGAAGTAATTTCTAGGTGTGCAACTGTGATATGCTTGACTTTAAATTTGTAATTTTGTTGTATCGGAACAAAAACCTTTTTCTAGATGAATAAAAAACTTCACATTGCCTCGATTTGTGTACAAGGAGGCTATGAACCTAAAAACGGAGAACCAATAGAGTTGCCTATTATCCAAAGCACAACGTTTAAATACGACAACTCAGACGAGATGGCAATGCTTTTTGATCTTAAGAAAGAAGGCTATTTTTATACTCGTTTGCAAAATCCAACCAACGATGCTGTAGCTCGCAAGATTGCTCAACTTGAGGGTGGCGTTGGCGCTGTACTTACCAGTAGCGGTCAGGCTGCCAATTTCTATGCGATTTTTAATTTGTGTCAGGCCGGTGACCATATTGTGACTTCTAACGAAATATATGGCGGCACTTTCAACCTCTTTGGCGTGACCTTGAAAAAACTCGGCATAGACTGTACTTTTGTGAATCCCAATGCCGATGAAGAGGAAATTCGCAAAGCCATACGTCCAAACACGAAGGCTTTGTTCGGCGAAACTATCAGTAATCCGGGCTGTGCTGTACTTGATATTGAAAAGTTCGCCCATATTGCCAAAGATGCAGGAATTCCTCTTATTGTAGACAATACCTTTGCCACACCTATAAATTGTCGACCATTTGAATGGGGGGCAGATATCGTTACTCATAGTACAACGAAGTATATGGATGGTACTGCAACTCAGGTAGGCGGTGTGGTTGTTGACAGCGGAAATTTCGACTGGATGGCACATGCCGACAAATTCCCCGGACTATGTACGCCTGATGAAAGTTATCATGGCCTTACTTATGTAAAGGCATTCGGGAAAATGGGGTACACTACCAAACTTGTAGCACAGCTAATGCGTGACCTAGGATCTATACCTGCGCCAATGAATTCATTCCTGCTTAATATAGGGTTGCAGTCGCTGCATTTGAGAATGCAGCGCCATTGCGAGAATGCTCAAATTGTGGCAGAATACCTGAAGAGTGAACCAAGTGTGGCATGGGTACATTTTAGCGGTTTGGAAGGTGACCAGTACCACGAATTGGCACAAAAATATTTGCCCAACGGGTCGTGCGGCGTGATAGCCTTTGGACTTAAGGGCAATCGCGATACGGCCATAAAGTTTATGGACTCTCTCAAGATGATAAACATTGTGACTCATGTTGCTGATGCGCGTACATGTGTGCTGCATCCTGCCAGCCATACTCATCGTCAATTGTCTGACGAACAACTTCGCGCAGCCGGCGTTGCTCCAGATTTAATACGCCTTTCCGTAGGAATCGAAGATGTTGAAGATATTTTAGACGATATAAAACAGGCTATCGAAAAGATAAAAGAATAACGTTTTGGCTGACTGCATGCAAAAACGCCCGACTTGAACTTGGGGAACGTTGTATTGCCTAAATTCAACCTCAAAGGTGTCAACCTTTGAGGTTGTTTGATTAATATTCTTCTTCAGTATCTTTCTTTACAGAATTTCATGGCAGGTTTATCTCCGCCAGTTGTTATTAAGGATAGCTGAAACAAAAAAAATTGATTGTCTCGCGACAACCAATCTTCACTAACCTTAAATCTAATACCATGAAAACGATGCAAAGGTACTTCTTTAATTTTTAGAACCAAATATATCGCAAGAAAAAATTGCTTTACTGGCGATTTATTTGGGTGCTTGCCTTGTTTTTGCTATTTGGTGTTTACAAAAACACGGCAAAACTATTCTACATAGAGAACAAGCCCTTTCAGATATTCGCCTTCGGGGTGGTAAATATTAATCGGATGGTCGGGGCTTTGGTGGAGTTGATGCAAAATTTTCACATTGCGTCCCGCTTGGGCTGCTGCAGTGAATACTGCCAAACGGAATTGCTCTTTATTGACCGCCTGCGAGCAACTGAATGTGAAAAGTATGCCTCCTTTTGCAATTTTCTCGATGGCTTTTTGGTTTAGGCGCGTATAGCCCCGCAATGCGCTACGCACTGCGTTCAGGTGCTTTGCGAAAGCTGGTGGGTCGAGAATAATGAAATCGTAGAAATCCTTTTCCATGTTTTGTAGAAAGCGGAATGCATCCTCGGTAAACGATTTGTGGCGACTGCAATTGGGGAAATTAAGTTCTATATTGCTGTCGGTTATTTCTATTGCCTTTGCAGAACTGTCAACGGAATGAACAATTTCGGCTTCTCCGCTGAGAGTATATACGGAAAAGCCGCCTGTGTAGCAGAACATGTTGAGCACTTTCCGGTTCTTGGCATACTGCATGGC
>CAVEGL010000098.1:0-2274 GCA_963615165.1 bacterium
GTTTTAAAACCGGCACGATTCAACATATTCCAGACCATAAAACAAGTTGTAGTGTTGCCGTTTGTCCCTGTAATGGCAATGACGCGAAGTTTTTTGGCGGGCCAGTGGTTTTTGGCGCCGGCGATGACGCCTTGCGCGAAATGATATGGTAAAACAGCTTGGTTGTAAAGTGGTATTTTTTCTAGCAATTCTTTCATGAGACTATTTTAGCAGGGTTTATTTAATAGTTCAATATAGCGCTGAGTGCCGAATTGCTATCGGTAGTGCTTTAAGGATTCGATGGGGTTTTTGGTGGCGGCCTTGATGGCGGGGTAGGTGCCAAAAATGACACCGACAAAAACCGTAACCAGAAAAGCGATGAGTAGAATTTCTAGGCTAATAAACGGCATAAATGGGGTAATAAGTGAAATGAAGAATGTTAAAAGATAGCCGAGGATAATCCCCATAATTCCACCAATAATAGAGAGGATTAGAGCTTCAATCAAAAATTGCATGAGGATATTTTGGGCTGATGCGCCGACAGCTTTGCGAATGCCGATTTCCGGGATGCGCTCGGTGACTGAGACGAGCATAATATTCATAATTCCGATACCGCCAACGATTAGAGAGACGGCAGCAATAATGAGCAAGATTCCGAGAATAGTGGAAAATAGGTTGCTACTGGGGTGGGTAATATCGTTGCCATATGAGACAGTAAAATTAGTGTCCCCTTGTTTGTTGGCTGTAATGATAGCTTTAATAGTGGTGGCAGTGGAGTCTAAGCTGTCAGTGTTGGCGGCTTTGACGTTGATTTGTTGAATTTGGGTTGAGGGAACTATGGTGCTTAGGTTTTCAATATCCATAATGAGGGCTTCGTTTAGGTCGACGTTGTCGAAGTTAATCGAATCTTCGATTTCGTCTAGAACACCTACGACAATAAACTTTTTGCCCATGACGGTAACGGTTTTGCCGACGGTAGTATTTAGGGTGTTAAAGAGCTTAAGTGATAGATTTCGACCGAGGATAACTTTGTTGGAGGGGGAATTTTGGCTACTTAAAAATGTGCCATATTTGATAGGGGTAGATTCGATTTTGTTGTAATCTGGGGTGGTGCCTAGGATTTGGATGGAGTTGAGGGTATTTTTCTCGGTGATAATGGTGTTTGATGAGGTGGCGATGGGTGCAACTGCGGAGACGTTTTCCAGATTGGATATGAGGTTAGCATCGGAAATTGTAAGGGGAGAATTTTGGAAGGTGTTGGTGGTCGTGAGCTCGTCTATAATGCTGCTTATGGTATCTTTTTCGGAAGAGGGGCGAACAACTATAAGTTCTGGACCGATTTTGCTGATTTCAGAGCCAATAAGACATGAAATACTACCGGCGAGTGACAGGATTAAGGTAATGCTTGCTACGCCGATAGCGATACCGAGGCAGGTCAAAAAGGAACGTCCTTTATTGGTGCGGATTGAGTTTTTGGCTAGATTGTAGTGCATTTTGAAAAGATGGGACATTATTTACTCCGAGATTTTTTATGTTTACGGTGTTTTTTGGGGGTTGAAAGTGGGCGATTCCGCTTTTTCTTCTTGAGGCTGATTGGTTGAGGGAGATTGGTGTCGGCGACGGTCTTTATGTCGGTATCGATTTGCCCGTCTAGCATCTTGATAACGCGAGTGGCATATGAAGTGAGTGTGGGGTTATGTGTAACCATAATAATAGTGTTGCCAGCTTCATGGATGGATTTAAGCTCCTCCATAACGGCGCGGGAAGCTCTGGTGTCAAGGTTACCGGTAGGCTCGTCGGCGAGGATAATTTCCGGATTGCTTACAATCGCGCGTGCGATGGCGACTTTTTGTTGCTGGCCGCCAGATAATTGGTAGGGCAGATAATACTCTTTTTCTTGTAGGTTAAAGCGTTTGAGAGTAGAGGAGGCGTTTTTGAGGCGAGCGGTTTTGGTGTAACCGGAATAAACTAGAGGGAGGGCGACATTTTCTAGGATGGTTATATTTTGAATAAGATTGAAATTTTGGAAGACGAAACCGGTTTTTTTGGCGCGAAGTTTGGCTTGGCGCTTGGAGGAGATATTAGCTACACTTTCGCCGTCTAGGGAATATTCACCAGAGGAGAGACGATCGAGGAGACCGATAATATTGAGGAGGGTGGTTTTACCGCAACCAGATGGACCCATAATCATAATAAATTCGCCGCGCTTAACTTCTAGGTTAAAATCGTTTAGCGCAAAAGATTCGGCATCAGCGTAGCCATATTTTTTGGTAACATTTTTAAGCGAAATAATTG
>CAVEGL010000098.1:2284-2909 GCA_963615165.1 bacterium
TAATTGGTGTTTGCATGGTTTTAATTCTTTATTCCAGTATAGTGTTTTGGGGGAAGTTTTGCAAGGGGTTTATGGGGGTATTTTGTGTAAAAATGATATACTAAAATGGGGTTTATTTTGAATGGTTTTTGTGGTAAAATTGGGGGGACGGAAGTGTGTCCGAGTGGTTTAAGGAGCACGCTTGGAAAGCGTGTGAGCGGGGAACCGTTCCGGAGGTTCGAATCCTCTCGCTTCCGCCAATTCCTTGCTAAAATCGCCTATCTTGGCGTTTTTTCATGTTCGCTCGTCTATTAGACGCGCTTCACACAGAGAAAACACCAATCTAGACGATTTTAAATAAGAAATCGATGAGAGATTGTTTAAAACGCCTTTTGGTGTTTTTTAGTGTTCGCTTGGTCTTATGACGCGTTTTTTTGTAAAAAACGTCAATTTGGGTAATTTTAACTATTTTAGGTCTAGAATAACTAGATTTTCGATGTGAGGGGTACGGGGGAAGAAATTGAAGGTTTTGAGATCTGAAATTTGGTATTTTGAGAGGAGAATTTTGATATCGCGGGCTTGGGTGGCGGGATTACATGATAGATAAATGATTTTAGTTGGGGTTTGCTCTAGGAGTTTGATGAGA
>CAVEGL010000099.1:0-2892 GCA_963615165.1 bacterium
GAACAACACCGATGCCATTAAAGCAATAATCGCAAATCTGTTAGCGCTCATTTGGAAATTGTAAGTGTCTGCAAAATTACGAAGTTTTTCGATAGCCTACAAGACTAACATTTGGAGAACAAACACTATTTGCTTTTTTTATGCTTTGCTCCCCCCATTTTTGTTTTTTGTTTCTTGTTTCTTTTGCTTTCCAACACTTCTGCGTGGTTTGCGACGTGGATTTCTATGTACAGGGCCCGGTTTCCCCTCCGGTTCGTCAAGACTGCTGATACTATACTCCGATTTTTCCACTTCTTTACCTATAAACCGCTCTATATTGCGAAAGCGCAGTCGGTCGCGGGCGCTTACCAATGTAAGAGAGAACCCTCCTCGCCCGGCTCTGGCCGTACGTCCTATGCGATGAATATAGTCTTCCGGATCGGAAGGTACATCGTAGTTCACCACCAGCTCTATATCGTCGATATCAATTCCCCGGGAAACTATATCGGTAGCTACTAGCACATCTATACGGCCATTACGGAAATTCATCATTGTTTCATCGCGCTTTTCCTGATCGAGGTCCGAATGCATTTCTGCAACGTTTACATGCAGTTTATGCAACTCTATAGCCAGTTGTTTCACTCCGCGTTTTGATGAAGCAAATATAATCACCCGATTTGCGCCTTGTTTGTTACTGAAAAGTTTTTTCATTACATCAATTTTCTGATTCTCGTTGCAGTAGCAAACTTTTTGAGCTATCGATTCTGCAGGCTTCGAAACCGCAATCTTAACCTCGGCAGGATTTTTGAGAATGCCTTTGGCCAATTGCTTGATTTTCGCAGGCATCGTAGCCGAGAACATAATATTCTGGCATGTTGAAGGCAACAACTTGCAAATACTCATTATATCATCGTAGAAACCCATATCCAGCATACGGTCTGCCTCATCGAGCACAAAAAATCTGACTTTGGAAAAGTCGGGGTGCTCGAGTTGAATATGCGACAGCAATCGCCCGGGAGTTGCTATAACCATATCGGCACCCAACCGCAGACTACGGCTCTCCTGCTCATAACGCACTCCATCGTTTCCACCATACACAGCCACTGACGACACAGGGACAAAATACGAAAAGCCTTCCATAGCCTGGTCGATTTGCTGCGCAAGTTCCCGTGTCGGCGACATTACAATGCAGCTAATCGAATTTTCCGGTTTTGCACCTACAAACAATTGGTTTATAATCGGCAAGAGGTACGCTGCGGTTTTTCCGGTTCCTGTTTGGGCAATTCCCATAACATCGCGACCGGAAAGAATCAAGGGTATTGTCTTTTCCTGTATCGGGGTACACTGCTCGAAGCGCATCGCATCAAGCGCATCAAGCACTTTATCGTCTAAATCTAAATCGTAAAAATCCATTTCGTAATATTTCGGGGTTAACGCGGCGCCCTGCGGTAGAGGCAGAAAGCGACTATAGAAAACAAAATATTGGGAAGCCAAGCCGACAACATAGGAGGCCAACCGGCATTGACTGCAAATGTCGATGAAACAGTTTCAAAAAGAATATACGAGAAGCTCAAAGCCAAGCCTATGCCCAGTGAAAGTCCCATACCTCCCTTTCTTTTCTCGCAGGAAAGCGATACACCTATAATTGTAAGTATGAAGGCTGCAAACGGGGCGGCAATGCGCTTGTGAAACTCCACTTCAAACATACACAGGTTGGCACCTCCACGCGCACGCTGCTTTTTTATAAACTCATACAACTGAGGCGAAGTAAGCGTTTCCTGCTGGTTGCGCGAATACATAAAATCAGACGGTTCCATCATGATTATAGAATCGACATCTCCCCCGGTAGATATCTTTTCGCGCATACCATGCAACTCCCTCACTTCGTAATTGCGTATTCGCCATTTGTAGCGTTTTTGGGCCAATGTGTCGTACTGCACTGTGGAGGCAGTTAGATGTGACACCAGTTTTTTGTCGTGAAACTTGTCGAGAGAGAAATTGTAGCCGGTTTTGGTTTCGTTGTCAAAATGCTGGATGTATGCCACAACCCCATCAGCAACCTGCAGCTGCACATTCTCGGCAGTTGTTGTTTGACGCTTATGGATGTAACGCTGGTCGAAGTTCAACCGTTCAACGTTGCCATGCGGTATGATAAAAGCGCCAAGCACAAAACTTAATGACGCTATCACCGTTGCCGAAATTATATAAGGGCGCAGCAAACGCTTGAACCCCATTCCTGCCGAGCGCATGGCTATGATTTCGGAATTGTCGGCGAGCTTTGTAGTGAAGAATATAACCGATATAAACACAAACAAAGCGCTGAAAAGATTTGCCAGATACGGAATGAAGTTCAGGTAATAATCGAAAACTATTTCATGCCATCCGGCGTGGGAAGAAGTGAATTTGTCAATTCGCTCATTGAAATCGAAAATTGTGGCTATAGCCATTATCAAAGCTATAGAAAAGAAATAAGTTCCCAAAAACTTCCTTATAATGTACCTGTCAATTATGCCTACAAAAGGTCTGCGCCCTTTATTTTGCTTATTTTGCCCTGAAGGGGTTTTCTGGCGGAAAATCCAGCTTACAGGCCATCGCAATTTTCGGCCAATCGAATAGAAAATTTTCAGTACTACATTCATAGACGACGCATTATCACCGGCAAAGTTTCCTTTTTCCAATCGTTGTAATCGTTATTGAGGATGTGACAGCGTGCCTCGCCCACAAGATGCAGGTAAAATGCCAGGTTATGGATTGAGGCTATTTGCAGCGCAACAAGTTCCTTGGCTTTGAATACATGATGCAGATATGCTTTGGTATAGAGCGTGTCTACGAAACAAAGCTCTTCGGGATCTATGGGAGAAAAATCGTCTTCCCATTTTCGGTTACGGAAATTTATGATGCCCTGCGTAGTAA
>CAVEGL010000100.1:0-2871 GCA_963615165.1 bacterium
AGCAATGAGTGTTAAACGAGTAGAAAGAACCCTTGAACCGCACACAGATTTCGCGTTTCATGACTCCACCTCCTTTCTTTTCGGTTCTACCCATTCTCTGAGAAGAACCAAATCTTTGTCTTCGGGGTCTTGATAAAACCACGTTCCCCAGTTTTCGAGCCACCAAAGTTTCTTGCTTAACAGGCCGCAGAGAACGTAGGCTTCCAAATCAAAACGTGCAAGCTCGCGAGGGCGGCCATACATCATGTCGTGGTCGCTCAAATCCTTCTCGCGCAGCGCACGAAAATACGTGCGCCTGTGAGAATCGGAACGCTCGCTGGGTACGCTATGCTTGTAGAGTTTGTATGTTTCCCGTAAATCCAAGAGATACGTGCCGTCGACATCGTCTTGCACGTAATCTTGGGGGTTGTCAATTTCTACAAGTTTTCCGTTCAGTCGAAGTGTCCGCTTTTGCAGATTGATGCAGAATTTTGCTCCGTTCTGCACTTCGTCGAAAATTTTGTAAATATCCATAATTCTAAATATTGGTGAATAGAGATAGCCCGAAGGCTACCATTTTAGGCATTAAGCAATTTTTGCGAGTGCGCCAGACTTCAGAAATTCATCGTCGTAGTTGTTTTTGATAAATTCATCTACACCCTCGTCGGAATAATAGTATTCAAATTCTTTCTGTATGGCAGAGAAGAAATTGTCAATACATTCTTCCATTAAGTCTTTGTAGGTAAAACTGTCTCCCACCTTCATTTCGCCGCGATAATACTTCATTACTGGCTCCAGGATGTCGCAGTCGTAGCACATGCCAGTCAACTCGTATCCTGTAAATACTTCTGTGATACGAGATTGGCGTTTCTTGCCAGTCTTGTAGTAGTTACGAGAATAGTACACCTTGGGCTTCATTATGAAATTCTCGACGATTTGGTTTATCCGACGACGCAGATGTCTGCCGTTTAGCTCGGAGATTTCTGAATCATCGCCCCAATAACCTTTGACGTTGATACGGCCAGAGTAGTAGTTGAAAACGTCCACCTCGTAGTCGCTGCACTCCACGTCGAAAAAATAACAGAATTTTTGGAGCGTATCCTCTGCGTCATTCCACGTGCAGTGAGATTCGACAATATAGACGTCGGCCCGGAGATTGTTGCGTACTTTTTCTTTCGCTTCCTCTGAAAGTTCATCAAAGGAATACAGTTTAACGTTCATTTCTTTCATAATCTATAATTTTTGGTTAATATTCAGAAGCCCCCACCCAGGCAAATGGATGAGGACCAATGTTAGGCAAATTACCTGTTCTCGTTAATAATGTCCGTAAGGTCTAAGAATGCGGCCTCGTTAATCCTGGGAGAATATAGCGTGCTGAAACCGAAACATCCCGTGTACTTAATTTTAAAATCTTCCCCGTAGATATACACGCCGACTTGAAAACCGTTGGCCATAGTGCTGACGTGAATATGAATATTTTCCGACAAAACGAAATTCATCTGAAATTCCTGGCACTTACGAAGATAACTAACTACTTGTTCTTTACTTGTTTTCATAATTCTATAATTTTAAATGGTTAGAAAATAGTAAAAGCCCACGCAGGTAAAGTGCGTAGGCTTTTTCTTCTGGCTTCGCGTGGTGTACGTCACGCCCCCAACGTCTACAAGCATCATGTAGCCTCGCCCCGTCTTTAAGGTTCACGGAAACCCCTAGAGTTTTCGATACTCGGCAAACGGCAATTTGTATGGTCTTGCATCCATGATGTTCAGTTGTTTTCTCAACCACTCCTGCTTTCAGTCATTTTTATTTGTGAGGGATGGCTCAAAGGTAGATGTTACCGAAAATCTGTACCCTCCACGTGTGCTCCGCGTGCCCGAACTCGCACGAGCTGCAAGGCTTCTGACCTTACGCGGAAAAATGTTAGACGTAAAATTTCGCGTAATAACCGCGCACACTGTCGCAATTATAGTACTCGAATTCGTTAACCCACTGCGCGAAATTATCCGCGTGTGTGTTGTCTTTCTGCAACGGGCACGGATGCTGCCACATATTGCCAAAGCGCATATTACTCGACAACACCAGGAGCGTGGCGCCAGACAAGAATAACTTCTCTGCCGTTCGCTTGCTCACGCGTCTTACTTCTTTACCTAACATTTGGGAATAATGTTTCTCGTTGTTCATATCATTTTAGGTTGGTTATCGTACTACCTGTCAACCAGGTAGTATTTTAGGCAATTATCGTACTATCTAACATTCGGTGTTATTGCCAAATATTAGATACTCCAGGCGTAACGTGGCACGCCATAGTCTTCGCAGGAATTTGCGACCAATTATCGTACTATTCCACACCGCCAGGATAAACGCGCCCCAAAGAACGCCTAGCGTGATAATTATCGTACTATTAGCGCAAATCATAACGCCCGCGGGCATCATCTGTAAAATACCAAGCACAATTATCGTACTGTCTTTCATCTTTTTCATAATCTGTATTTTAATGGTTCAAGCACCGCGCACCAGGCAACCACCAGGCGCACGGCATTTTAGGCATATCACAGATAAGCAACCGCAAAGGAGTCACGATTGATACTTATAATCTCGACATGATTGTAAATTACCTGCAAATCTTCGTAAATACGCTCCACGTCAAACATATCGTGGATTTCAAAATTTTTCTGTTTCATAATCTATATTTTTGGTTAATGTTGAGGATAGCCGAACGCGGCTACCCAGATTTTGGCTACGCCCTAGCACATTTGAATACTTCTACCATATTGGTGAGAAATCTCAACTTGTCGTAGGGCAATTCTTGCAGCTTTATTTTTATCCCCGTGGCATTTAAGGTGATACCTTTGTGGTCTAAACTCCAGTCTTCGCACTCCAGGTGCATTGGAC
>CAVEGL010000101.1:0-2861 GCA_963615165.1 bacterium
AATATTAAACCATTCCGAATGAATCTTATGTTCTTCGACCACCTCAGAACGAATTGGCAAAAATGTGCCTAAGCCCACATGTAACGTAATGTAGTGGATTTTAACGCCCTTTTTCTGCAATCTCTTCAATAAGTCTGCTGTCATATTGAGGCTAGCAGTAGGGGCGGCGGCGGATCCCATATTTTTCGCCCAAACAGTCTGATAACGCTCTGTGTCATTTGGCGTAGCGTCGCGGTGAAGATATGGTGGCAAGGGAACGTTTCCGCATTTTTGGGTCAACTCGACTAGCGGAACGGCGGATTCTACTCTGGCGATGCCGTTGCCTAATATTTCAATTATTTCGATTTGGTCTCCAGTCTGTTTTACAGTGATGATGTCGCCAGCGTGAAGCTTTCCTCTGTACATAACCGTCTGGAGATCACTATCGTGTCGTTCCAATACAACCAGCTCCCGTGGTCTGCCGTCTGGAAGCTCGCAGAAAAGCCTAGATTTCATAACCTTGGTGTCATTTAAAATTAGAACGTCACCAGAATCCAAAATCTGATCCAATAATAGCGATCTTGGATGTGTCCACTGTTGCGCCCCAAAACGAGCAAACGAGTAGAACCGCGTTCTTTGGGCGGGAATTTTGCGATGAGATCTTCTGGCAAATCGTAATTAAAATCAGTTATTAGCATTTTTTTATTATATCATATTTGTCGCATATCGCAAAAGGGTCGGGGTTTCAGTCGAATTGAACAATCTGAAGTATAGAGCGGGTTCTGCTAGTATTTTCTTGCAAAGATTGGGGCTTACATGATACAAGCATTGTCGCAATTTTATTCAAATGTTTTCTGATTTACAGTAAATCTGTGTTTTTCCGCACGCCAAATCCTTTTCTATTTGTTTTTTATAGCGCTCCTCTTCCGAAAAAACACAGCCACAATATTTCTGCATATATAAACCCAGCTCTCTTGCCTTTTGTTGGCCTTCTCTGAATCCTATCCTAAAATCGCGATACAAAAATTCCACTCCAGACAATGCCGCTAATTCTTCACAAACTCTTTTAATTTCATCATGTTTTTGGTACGGAGAAACCAGCAGCGTGGTGGTAAAAGCAGTGTAATCATTTTTTGCGGCGTAGCGTACTGTTTCCGTCAAGCGTTTCCTGTAACAATAATTCACGCAGCGATTCGGAATGTCGGTTGCGACATTTTGGCAAAATTCATCTAGTCCATATTCTTCCAGAACCACAAGGTCTACCCCTATCTGTGCTGCGTAAGTTTTTAGGCAATCTCTACGAGATTTGTATTCCATGTAGGGGTGAATATTGGGATTGTACCAAAAAAGTGTTGGCTCTATGCTTTCGCTCCGTAGAGAATCTATACAATATACACTGCAGGGCGCGCAACATGTGTGCATTAAAATTTTTTGCATATTTCTATGATATCATGTTTTTTTGTTTAGTCAAATTTCCGAATATGGTTTTGCCTGAACAATCAGTTCTGAGGTTATCCCAAGTGGGTGTTTTTTAACAGTTGAGGTCGTAAAATCAATAATACAAAAAATTTCACAACAATGCGGCATTTTGTGCTATAATCTTTACATAAGGAGGCTTATGTCTAAAATAATCGAAACCGATCTAAGGACGTTTATTAAATTTTGGCTAGTGCCGTTAGGGATTGCATTGGCGATTTTCTTGATTTTTGAAGCGCGCGTAGGTTTAATAATTATTGGTATTTCGATTTTTCTCGCTTTGGCTTTGCGCCCATTGGTACGCCGTGTAAATCATTTGTTTACCAAATATTTCGGTGCCGACAAAAAGCATCAGTCCCTTTCAGTAGTCATGGCTTATCTGATTGTGGTAATTGTAATTGGGGGAATTATTGCCATCGTGGGACCGGTAGTAGTAGACGAAACCGTCAAATTCGTACAGAAATTTCCCGAAACTTTCGAGAGCACTCTCGGCGGCTGGGAGGGAATTAACCGCCTAGGGCAGACTATCGGTATTGAGAATTTGCAGAACGAAATTTTTAATACTGTCACTAATTTTTCTAATAATATTTTGGGGGTTTTGGGAACCAATATTATCTCGAGTGTGAGTGGAGTGGCAGATTTTCTGATGAAACTGTTTTTGGTGCTGATTTTGACTCTGCTATTTTTATTAGAAGGCCCAGATATGGTTAAAGCTTTTTGGAATAAAATTGCGGCAAAAAATGACAAATCCAACGCGTCTAGTCCGGCGATACGCAATATGTGCACCAGAATGGCAGATGTGATTTCAACTTATGTAGCGAAACAGGTGACGATTGCGGCGCTGGACGGATGCGCCAGCACAGTGATAGTGTTTGTGTTGACTTTGATTTTTCAACTGTCGCCGAGTTTAGCTCTGCCGATGGGTATGATTACGATGATTTTTTACTTGGTGCCAATGTTTGGGCAATTTATCGGTGGCACATTAGTGACGCTTTTGCTATTATTCTCAAATCCTCTTGCGGCATTGATTTTTGCAATCGTTTATATTGTTTATACGCAAATCGAAAACAATATTATTGCCCCCAAAATTCAGGGCGACGCGCTCAATTTACGTCCTGTCATTATCTTGGCGGCGATTACGGTTGGCGTTTATACTTTTGGACTGCTTGGCGCGATTATCGCCATCCCGATTGCCGGTTGTGTGCGTGTCTTGATAGAAGAATATCCCAAACTTAAAGGTGGCGAAAATAGATGACCAAGGATGCACCGCAAGTAGCGAAGAAATCCAAGTACAAACCACTTTGGATCACACTTTTTGTACTGATGAATGTAGCAATAATTAGCATTACGGCATTTTCGGAATTCGGCAACTCGGAAAATGCTACTAAATTATCTGATGTACATAT
>CAVEGL010000102.1:0-2790 GCA_963615165.1 bacterium
GTATTGATGACGGCGTTTGTCGGGCACAGGCTCGGCTTAGAACCTTGGGATCTTAGAGCTGCAGGGGGAGACTATGGATCTTGGAGGACCCACGCCTTAACCTACGACGGTCAAGGACTGGAACCTGAGACAGAAACGACGAAATGTCCTTAGTGAGAATATCCCCCAGATTTATTCTGGAGTTTAGCTTGGAAATTTTAATAAATAATTGGGTAAAATTGGTTTTGGGGCTGTTTACAATTATTCATCTTGTGATATAATTGTAGCATGAAAAAGGCAAGGACTTATCAGCAGGTAATTGGTGAAACGGTGGAACGTATGCGTACGGAAAAGGGGTGGACACAAGAGGAGCTGGCAAATGTAGTGGGGACGAGTCAGTCGGCGATTCATCGTATCGAGAAGGGCGGGCAAAATATATCTTTAGAGATGATAAAGAAATTGTCTGAGGCTTTTGGGCGGCAGATTCTCTCTATAAATGACTCGGCTTCGCAGAGTTTTCGTATTAATGGCGGAAGGGAATTGTCGGGGGAGATTACGGTGAATACGTCAAAAAATGCGGCGGTAGGATTGCTCTGTGCGGCGCTCTTAAACACGGGGCGAACTGTTCTGCATAAGGTGGCGAGGATTGAAGAAGTCTTTCGGATTATTGAGGTTCTGGAGTCGATTGGAGTGAAATGTCATTGGCAAAATCGGCGACGAGATTTGGAAATTATATCACCACGTGAATTGAAATTGGAGGAAATGGACGTTGCGGCGGCGAGGCGGACGCGGTCGATTATTATGTTTTTGGGGCCGCTTTTGCATAAATTCCAGAAGTTTCAGATTCCGTATGCGGGTGGGTGCTCTCTGGGGACGCGGACAGTGGAGCCGCATCTGCGTGCGCTGGAGCCTTTTGGTCTAAAAATCGATGCGGCTTGTAATAGTGGGTTTTATGAGGCGACGGTGGATCAGCGGGTGGCGAAGAGTAAAAAAGCGCGCTATATTGTGCTGTCGGAGAGGGGTGACACGGTGACGGAAAATGTATTGATGGCGGCGGCGTTGACCCCTGGGGAGACGACGATTGTGGGGGCGTCGTCGAATTATATGGTGCAGGATATATGCTTTTTCTTGGAAAAAATGGGGGTAAAAATAAGCGGGATTGGCACTACGCGATTAGTGGTACAAGGGCGTGCACGAATAGAGATGGATGTGGAGTATAATGTGTCGGAAGACCCGATTGAGGCGATGAGTTTTATTGCAGCGGGGCTGGCGACACATTCGGAGATTAAGATTTTGCGGGCGCCGATTGAGTTTTTGGAAATTGAGCTCGAGGTGCTGAAAAATATGAATGCGAAGATCGAGAAGTCGGCGGAGTATTTTTCGGCGAATGGGCGGACGCGGTTGGTGGATTTGACTTTGCGTAAATCGCGATTGGTGGCGCCGGTGGACAAAATTCATCCGATGCCGTTTCCTGGTCTTAATATCGATAATTTGCCGTTTTTTGCGGTGATTGCAGCGGTGAGCGAGGGGAGAACGTTGATTCACGATTGGGTTTTTGAAAATCGGGCGGTTTATACGACGGAGCTGGCGAATCTGAATGTAAAAGTGGAGCTTTTGGATGCGCATAGGGTTTATATTGAGGGGGCGACGAATTGGCGACCGGCTGAGTTGGTGGCACCACAAGCATTGCGCCCGGCAGTGGTGCTGCTGATTGGAATGTTGGCGGCGCCTGGGAGGTCGATTTTGCGGAATGTCTATCCGATTAATCGGGGATATCAGGATTTTGCGATGCGGTTGAATCATTTGGGGGCGGATATCGCGCCTTTGACGGGGATTTAACCTCTTTTAGTAAGCGTTGGGGTGTATTTTTTTGCGGGATTTATCTTTTTTGGTGGGCTTTACCTTTTTGTGGATAAGAAATAGAAGCCTAATACGATTTAAGCTTTAGGGGCGTTGGTGCGTAATTTCCTAGAGATTATTTTTGCAAGCAAAAAAATAAAAGACCACTGCGGTCGCTCAAAAAATCTAAAGCAAGCTTTAGATTTTTACTCGTAACCTTGTGGGGCTTATTTTTTGCAATCAAAAAAATAAAAGACCACTGCGGTCACTCAAAAAATCTAAAGCAAGCTTTAGATTTTTACTCGTAACCTTGTGGTCTGGGTGACAGGACTTGAACCTGCGACCTCGACTTCCCAAAAGTCGCGCGCTACCAACTGTGCTACACCCAGATAACTTGATTATAACATACAAATTGCAAAAATCCAACTTTTTGTTTATTTTTGATGTTGTCAAGCGATTAAGCGCGAAATAAAATTTTGCCGAAGGTCTTTTTTATAAACGTCACTTATCGTGGCATGACGATTTTTGATAATATAAAAAAATGGTAGAGATGCTCTAAAAATTCCAATAAAAAAGCGACACGACGGAGTAAATTATAGGGGTATTTTTATGACGAACGGCATTATAATATCTAGCTATAAATTTAAAACCGAATGTGTCGCGGGTGGCAATTCTGCCGAAAACTGCAATCATTGAAATGTTGACACTCTCTACTCTTGGTACGTAGTCACCGCCGGAACGGGCAATACGGATACATCTGCCGTAACTAATATTTCGATTCCATTTATCCGAAAGGCTGACATGAATGTTGAATGTATTGCTGATTCCTAGTCTACTTTCTGATTGCGCAGCGCCAGCTTGTTATTTATTTTGCTATGAACTTCTTGTAAAAATCAAGAAAAGGGGTGTTAAAAAATGAAAAAATGTGTATAATATATCGTATAAAGAGTGGAGAGTAACAAAGGAGATATT
>CAVEGL010000103.1:0-2001 GCA_963615165.1 bacterium
TTGCGGCATCATTTTGCTCATTTGCGTCATAGTACTGATAGTCATGCACAAGAAAAAAATGCTCTAAATAGTAATTAATGCCTAAAACGGCTAAAAAACCAAAAATCCCGTTTTTCCAAAGAAAATCTAACGAGGCCTACCCCAAATCAAAATACAAATTACTCCCGCCGCACTCTCACCATAGCCGGTCGCAAAACTTCCCGTTCGTAGTAATACCCGGGCCGCAAAGTCTCCGACACTACCTCTTTTTCTCCCTCCCCATCCTCGAACATCACCGCATCATGTAAATCTGGATTAAATTCCACCCCCGCGGACGAGTCTATCCTGGTCAAACCCAGCTCCTTGCAACTCTTTTCGAGGCTCTTCTCTAGCGGTTTTAACTCACCATAAGTCGCGATCGCCCTATCAATATCATCCAAAAGCGGCAAAAACTTATAAATCGTCGCGAATTTCGTCGCCTTCCGCTCATTTTCTTTTTGCACCTCTATTTGCTTACGATAATTCTCAAAATCCGCCCGCATTCGCTGCAAATCGCTCTTAAGCTCATTATTCGCCTCTTCAAGCCCCTTCTCTGGTGCTAGAGCTGCCCCACCCGTCTCTGGCTCCAGAATAGTATCTTCAGCCATTTTAGCAACATTTTCCACCCCATTTTCTTCATTTTTCTTCATTTTTTCTCCTTTTTTCAACCTTTATAAAACATCTTCCAGCATTCGTCCGGCCTGCCGCACCAAAGACATCACCTTCGAATAGTTCTGTCGCGTCGGCCCCAACACTCCAATAAAACTCTTATCCGAAAACGGCGACCGAAACTTTGAAATAATCAACGAAACCTCCGAATTCTTCCCAATTGGATTTTCGTGTCCAATAAAAATATTCAAAGCCCCCCCAGGCGCCGCCTCCCTCAGCCACGGTTCCAAATTATCTAAAAGCTTCGCCACTGCCTGTACTCGACGCGTGTCTCCAAACTCCGGCTGCGTAAAAAGCTTCGAAATCCCCGCCAAATAAAGCTGTTCCCCGATAGTCGCCAACCCCAAATTCCCTGTTAAGTCCACCAAGACATCAACCGCCCCCTTAATCGCCGCATCGGCCCGCGACTGCGCCGTCACGCGTCGCTCCATAACATGCATCCCGCGCCCATATTTTCCGTCCTCAATCACCCGCATCTCCGACGCTTGCGCCGCAAAAACCGTCTCGGCATCCCTAAAATCCTCCGCCAATTCATCAGTAATCCCATTTACATAAAAACGATACCCAGCATCAGTCGGCACTCTCCCCGCCGAAGTATGTGGCTGCGCAATCAACCCCAAAGCTTCCAATCTCGCCATCTCCGACCGAATCGTCGCCGGCGAAACTTGAAAAAGCCGCGCCATCGTCACGCTTCCCACCGGCGACGCCGTTTCCGCGTATTCTT
Organism: bacterium; assembly: GCA_963615165.1. Lineage (GTDB taxonomy): Bacteria > Patescibacteriota > Saccharimonadia > Saccharimonadales > Saccharimonadaceae > Nanosyncoccus. Next base: position 1,412 of record CAVEGL010000103.1, read on the forward strand.
CGATAATCTGGCACAAAATCTGCCTTTGCCGCTCTGTAATTTTCATACCCCAATTATACAAAATTAGCACCCAAAATGCAAGAGTGCCAAATTACCAAAATTACATATATGTAATTACATATATGTACCGAGATTTTTCACAAAATCCACTATTTTTTACAAAAAGTCCGGCAAAACTTTTCGACTAGAAAATACCATTCACGCCACCCGCCTTATCTGTCCGGTCAGAGAAATGTTCAGTCATTTCTGTCGCCCACCCTCATCATCTAGCCAGAAAGATAGTCATCAATGACAAGCCCGCCATACACACCTAGCCAAAGATGATTATCAAATTAAGGTAAATGCCGCCACCCACCTCCACATATGACTTCCAGAACCTTTACGACATAATTTATTAAAAGCGTCCGCCATCAAAAAAAAGGTAGATTCTATGCACAAAAAAGAATTCTGCATAGCAAACTTCCTGCGTCAAAAGACGTGAAAAAAGTAACTTGGGTCATAATAAGACGTCTAAAAGAGGCAGAGTTTATATCTATCAGGTCAATATTGTTCCTGCCGCACAGACACGGAACTCAGGCCCTAGCATCAGC
>CAVEGL010000103.1:2011-2741 GCA_963615165.1 bacterium
CTATTAACCCCAAACCTCTCCCCCGCCTCATATCAGGCGGGGGATTTTGCATTCCACCTCATCCTATGCTATAATATTCCCATGGAAGAAAAGATCGCAACCATTAAAACCTGGCTCGGCACTGGCTCCATTAACATTTTTGGCCTGCCCATGTCCGGCAAAGACACCCAAGGCGTAAAATTAGCCGAAACTTTAAACGCCAAATTCCTCTCCTCTGGCATGATTATTCGCGCCATGGAGCAAGAAACCCGCCAAGACCTCTCTGGGAACGGCGCCCTCATCCCTACCAACATTTTCTACGAGTGGGTTCTTCCCTATTTCGAGCGTCGCGATCTATTCGACTTCCCCCTAATTTTGTCCTCCATTGGTCGCTGGTCTGGCGAAGAAAACCAAGTTATGTCTGTCGCCGCTGGCGCCGGTCACGATATCAAGGCTGTTATTGCCTTAAACCTCACCGAATCCACCGCCAAAGAGCGCTTTGCCGCTTCCAAAGCCCTCGCCGACCGTGGCGATCGCCCGGACGACCAAAACCTCGATATTTTCGAAAAACGCCTTCAGGAATTCCGCGAAAAAACCCTTCCCGTCCTCGAACATTATCAAACTCTCGACTTGTTAATCCCTGTTGACGGAAATCAGTCTAGAGACGCCGTTTTTACCGAAATCGTCGAAAAACTCTATCAAAAAGCCCTCCAATCTCGTGCCTAAATTCATACCCCACATACACCACTCC
>CAVEGL010000104.1:0-2738 GCA_963615165.1 bacterium
CGGTGAGTTTGCGCGGGTGGGTCCAAGAGCAATACCACCACCAATTTTGAACGGGCAATGTGCCGCTGTCGATTGCCCAGCCGATTACGAAGAACCAGACGGCGTCGTTGAAGCGTTCGTCTATGATTTGCGCGATGTCGTCGATGTATCTTTGCGTTTTTGAGGCGATGAGACGCACCGAAGCTCCGCCGATTTTCGACGGGTCTATGACGAATTCGTAGGGGAGAACGCCGAGACTTCCAGAACGGTCAAGTTCCGTCAAAAAGCCCGAAAACGTAGGGGACGGAATATTGCTTTCGTGAACGTCTATGCTTTCGTCGGGGTCGATTCGGATATTTTTGCCGCCCAAGATTCGGTTTAGTGTTGCCGTAGACGTGCCCTCGGGGCGGTTGCCTACGTCAACTTTATAGTCGCCGTCGAGCGTCATTCCCTGTCCGCCTTTCAGGATATGGACGATGTCAGAAATCGCCTTCACCTTCTTCTTTTCGAGTGCGAGAATTTCCTTTCTGTCGATTACGTCGTTTATCGAGTGTTGAATTTGCGGATAAGCCCGCACCTGTGAAACGCGTTCTGGATCGAAAATATGCAAGACAGCGTTTGCGGGAACTTTTGTGGTTTGCGAATTATCGCCTACAACGAAGTAGTAATTTTTAACCCGCCCGAACTTGTCGAACTCCATTCCGTCGACAATACGCCCGCTATCGTAGGCGCTTGGCGACATCAGGCGGTGGCTTTCGATTAACTGGATTTTGGGAATGCCGAAGCTGTCGAACGTTTTTATTACGAAGATTTCGCCGTCGACGATAAGCGAACGCAGAATCATCGACTGGCATTCGCGCCAAGAAAAGCGGTTTGTGATGTCGCAATGTCTGCTCCATTTGAAGAAGAAATCCTCCGCCTGCTTATTCCAAGCGTGGTTGTCGGATTTCGCGTTCGGGTAGATGCCCTTGCCGATTCCGTAGACTTTCAAATCGCGCAGAATCCCGCGAATGTGCCCCGAATTCTTTTCGAGGTATCGGGCTTTGCGGACGAGTTCGCTTCTTGTGTATGATGGCAATTCTATGCTTGCGTCCGTAGGGTTCAGAGTATTGGGGTTGCCGCGCGAAAGCGAAACCTTCGCCGACTCGAACGCGTGTCCGATTCCGTAGAACATATTAGCGATTTTTCTCCGCAGCGTCATTGGATAACTCCTCCGACTATGCCGCTAAGGGAAATTCGGCGGTTTGTTTTGGGGTATTTTTCGGGCGCGAGAAGCTCCAACGCGTCCATTATGCCGTTGAACTTTTTCTCGATTTCCGAAAGTGCAATGCGTGAATACGAGCTTCCGCTATCGGAAGCCGATTGAAGATATTTTTCCCGCTCGGCTTTCGCCCGAACAAGCAAAGCCTCAAGCTCCGCCACAGTATACCCGCGTGTGTAAATGTAATTGGACATACACACTCGGCGGGTGTCAAAAAACTTGCAATTATTCACATCTCTCATTTAAGCTTCACATATGAGATTGAAGGATATTTTTAATTTTAAGTTTTGGGGTATGGGCGAAACGGTAAAAGATTCACTTTTTCCTCCATTGAGTGATTGTTCAAAAGTAATCGACAAAAACGGTGAGCCGCAGGTGAAATTACATCTACCAGAAGGGGAAACTCTTCCAAGAGACAAACAAGATTTGTTATTGGCTATGGCGGTAGTAGGAGAAGATTTATCCAATATGGAGGGATTTGAGCCTGAACGATTTGGAATTGACGATTTTAAAAGCCCTCAACTCACTTGTAAAATCAAAGGTATCGATGTTTCCGTTATAGTAAAAGTTTCTCGAGTTCCCCAACATCCACCATTGTTAACGAACGTTGAAAAAGCAATGCGTGAAATAGTTCCGAATTTATATTATGCACAAGTAGAATTAATGCCTTGTGGAATTCAAGACGGGAGTGAAGCTTTTTTTGTAAATTACAGAGGATTAGAAAAAGTTTAATTTATTGCTGCATTCCCCACAATCTTCAACATCAACGCCCCCGCGCAATTCATAGCTTCGCAGTCGAGGTAGTGGTTGGGACGGTTGCCGATTTGCTCCCATATCCACGAATTTCCCTTTTTAATGCGGTGTTCGGACTCCATTTGCTTTAAGTAGTCTTCGGAAATATCCGTCGGTACTTCCCAAGTTGCGCCGTCGGCGTGGTTCTGGTTTCGCCTGATTCTTGCCAAGGTGTCTTTCACGTTGAGGTTGCTCCAAAAGTGCATACGGCACTTAACGTAGCGCGAAATAAATATATGCTTTACGGGAGAGTAAAACCGCAAAACCGTCTTTCCGTTCGGAAGTCTGTGGAAGAAGTTCGCTCTGTTGTCGCCCATAAGCGCAATCCAATTCCGCTCTCCGCAATGCTTGTATACCTCAAACGAATTATACCCCGCGTCGACAAACACAAGATTGTCCAAAATTCTAAAACGCTTTTGGATTTCCTCGATGTCTTCCCACGTCAGCACCTTTTCGTGCCACAGAAGACGGCTCGAACCGTTAATGCTCCAAGCGCGGACAACCAAGTAAAAACAGTTCATCTGAACGTCAACCGACATTATGCGAAGCGGCGCGATAACTTCGTTTTCGGCAAAAGGCGGGGCGATGATTTCGCCGAGCTTGTTGAAGCCCGCTTCCTCGTCCCAAACGTCGCCCGAGTTGTAGCTGCCAGAGGCGATTTCAAGGCGGTAGTCTTCGGCAAATTCCCTCCAAGCAAGAGCAAGGC
>CAVEGL010000105.1:0-2716 GCA_963615165.1 bacterium
ATAGATGGGTTTTGCACTTATTCCAGTCCCACTACCTCCATCGCTTATCTGATAGGGCGGATTGCCGATAATTACGTCAAATTTCATATTAAAAATTTCCTCTGGTTTGAGCGTGTGAATGAATTGATATGCATGACTTTCCAAGCCATCATCGCGTTGATATTCGTTTTGATTTGCCCCGCAAAATTTGCACTTGCCGTTTTCCCACACATGCTTTTGTGGAGTAAAAATTATGTTACCGTCTGCTGATTTGAATTTGCTGACTGAATATTTTGAGTTGGCGTTGCGCGAACAGTAAAGCGAACGCCGCGAAATAAGTCCCGTAAGTTCGGTGATGGCAATTCCGAAAACCATATTGTGGACAATATGATCAATGCGTTCTTGAATGTTTGGAATTTTGTTGGCAAGTCCGTCTATTAGACGCTTTGTTATTTCACGAAGAAAAACACCTGTCTTGCAGGCGGGATCAAGAAACTTTAGATCCGGATTTTCCCATATTTCTGCAGGTAACAAATCGAGCATATTGTTGACAACGTCTGGAGGAGTAAACACTTCATCGTTACTGAGATTTGCCAAGCATTGCAAAATATCTGGCTTATAGACATCCTTGAATATACCCGACAGTGGCGAGTCAGGATCCTTTATGGCTGAATTATCCAAGCTCATAGAGCCTCCTGAATGATGTTAAAGGATATTCCGAAATCGGCTTGGTTATATAGACCGAATCGCCGTTATCTGAGGTGTGAACGAAATGGGTAAAAAGGATATCATCTTCGCGAATATCCTGCTGAATGTCTGAATAACGAAATACCAATCCCTTTAATTGTTCACCTACCAAACTCCATTCAACAAAACAAATGCCATCATCGCTACCAACAAGCTTCATTGTAAGGGCATCGCCTTGAACAATATTCTTTCGCAATAGATATTGGACGGATTTCAAAATGTCATCTTCAGCCGGCGTTCCAAATAATGTCTCAAATTGAAGCTTGAAATAACTAAAAAGTCGGGCGCGGCAACATTCTAAACTATCAAGCAATATATCAATTCCATACATGCTCGATACGGCGAGTATAGCGTATTTTTCGTAATCGTGTTTGTTTTTCCCGTATCTCGATTTAACAACCTCCAATTTACGGCGCAGAATTTCTATCAAGAAATTCCCTGTTCCACACGCAGGCTCTAAAAAACGAGAATCTATGCGATTTGTTTCGTCTAGAACAAGGTCTAGCATAGCGGTTACTTCACGTTGGGATGTAAAGACTTCACCGTGGTCAACTACACGCCTTCTGCTGATTACCTGTTTTTCGGAAGAGTTGTAATTACTATGTGCCGATTGAGGGTCGTAAATTTTAACACTCAAATGCGATTATTCGCATAGCAATCTCAAAAACGGGAGTTGTTGAATATACTTAACGGTAAAACGACTCATTAGGAAAAATCGAAATGGTAAATATAGCAAAAACAGATATTCCCGATAACCCCGAAAACGACCGTTTATCTATACACATTTCATTTCCAATCAGTCAAGATCTGATTTTTCTAAAACATGAAATGAAAGGTTTTTTATAATGATAGTATCATATATAAGGGTTTCTACCGAAAAGCAAACCACGCAAAACCAGCGTTTTGAGATTGAAGAATATGCCAAGCGCAACGGCATTGTGGTTGATGAATGGGTTGAGGAGGTCATTAGCGGCACAAAGCACCATTCACACAGGAAGCTCGGGCGGCTGATTAAACGGCTTCGCAAGGACGATACGCTGATTTTGTCGGAGCTTAGCAGGCTTTCGCGCAATCTGATGGGGATTTTTTCCGTTCTCAACGTTTGTATGGAGCGCGGGGTGCGCATTATTGCCATCAAGGAACGCTATGAGCTGGGTAATTCGATTGAGGCTAAGGTGTTGGCGTTCGCGTTCGCGCTGGCCGCGGAGATAGAGCGCAACCTAATTTCAATCCGCACCCGCGAGGCGTTGGCTCGCAAGCGCGCCGAAGGGGTTTTGCTCGGCCGCCCGAAAGGGAAATTTTTGAAGCTCAACGGGCGCGAAGACGAAATCCGCCGAATGTTAACCCTCGGGGCAAGCAAGGCGGACATCTGCCGCCGTCTGCGGACAAGCCGCACAACGCTCTACAATTTTATCCGTCTGAAAAACATAGAAGAGGTATAGCCGAATTCGCCTACGCCCGATCTGCGTCCAAAGTATTCCCGACAAACCTTGCCGAATCGGGAGCCGAAACGGTCTAATTCCTCTTGGTCGAAATTAACGTAGTGACCATCGTATTTGAAATACGACAGTCAAGTCTAAAAGTTTCAATCCTTTGTCTCACATATACAAATGCAAATTTCGCGCATTCAAAAACTGCAAGTATTTCAAAGAATCCGATGTGGCGTGTTTTTGTTTATAGTTTATTGTTATGTTGTTGCGGAATTATACACGCTGTCGTATTTCAAATACTATGGTTATTTTTGTTTCAATTGAACATCAAAACAATAACAAAAGGTAACCTTATGAAAAAAATAATTATGGCAATGCTGGCTCTCGCGCTCGCGGGTTCGGCTTTTGCAGACACAAAAACGGAAGAAATTAGATTCAGAGCTGCGGACAGCGCCTACGGCCCTCTTAGTGGTGGCGGATCTCTGGGCGTAAATAGCACTGTTTCGCTCGGAAACTATTACTGGAATGGGTCTAAATACTTTACGGACAGCGTATACGAA
>CAVEGL010000106.1:0-2685 GCA_963615165.1 bacterium
CCGTAAATTTTCCCGCCTTTGATATACCCACCGAAATTCAATAACCAAATATAGAACACAAACTCTTGAATTTGTCTCGAATCCTGCGCCCGAAGAAAAAGTTCTCCTCTACCCTGTTTTCCGAAAGGGACTTGCACCGCAAACACGTTCTCACAAACTAGGTCAATTAAGTTTATATTTCCTTTCTTTATGGGATTTGAACTCGCCCGAAGTATCTTTTCGATTAGTTCAAAATTGCACTTTATGCGCCCAAATACGGAATTTGGATTATTTGGCAATATTTCCTGAATCGTTTCAAAATCCGCCTTCCCCATTACATTGCTCCTTATAACGTGTAAATTTCGCCATTATGTTTAACAACGAGAACACTTTCATCTAGAAAATAGTAATACTGCGCTTCGCTCGTAACTGTATTATCGACCGCATCTAACATGATTTCCTCAATCAATTTGGTAATAGCATTCTTTTGACGACAATCCTTCGCACATTGCCATTCTTGTTTATACATATTTGCCCACGTCATTTTTTTTGCTCCTAGTAACAAATAACAGTACTGACTAGCCCCGCACGGATTTGTTTTTCGACCCATAGAATTTCTCGCATAACCTCGTCTGCCCCTTCCTCTGCTGTGTCAACATAGCGAAATCCACCACAACCAACATATGGATGTTTGCAAAAGGCACGGCATTTGAAAGAAATCGGTTTAGAGAAAGAAGCGTCCTGTTCCTGTGCGAGTTTCGGGAATTTCAAACGTCCCTCGGTTGTGATGGGCGTTTCTTTTTCGCCATACGCTTTGACCGAAACCTCGATTCCATCAATGGAAAAACTTACTTTGTTTTCCTTTCGGATTTCGTTCGTTAGGAAAGTTTTTAGTTGCGCCTTCTTTAAATTATTCATAGTTTGCTCCTATATGATTTAAACGGCGGGGATATCGCTATGCAACCATTCCAATACGTCCGACTTAAACCACCGTGCAACGCCCGATTTTCCGCAAGGTTTCGGGAAGGTGGGGTCGGTTGTCCATTTACGCACCGTTGACGAATTATGTCTAAAACCACATAACTCACAAATTTGTCTACGAGAAAGGAGCAACGAATCGTCCTTTCGTTGTTCAGCGAGTTTCTTTGCCACTCGCTTACTGATTTCTTCTAAAGAAGTTTCGTCCATTGTTCGCTCTCCTTTAGAACGGTACATCGTCCCGATTATCAGATACAGAGGTTTCGTTCGTTCCAGTAGATTGTTGGGTTTGCAAAGGCTCTCGTTTGTCGAAGAATTGAATATTTTCGCAAATGATTTGAGTTTGCGGGCGTTCCTGCCCATCTTTACCCATGAACGAGTCATAATGAATACGCCCTTCGACGTAAACAATATTCCCCTTTTTCACTCGCTCTGATGCGATTTCGGCTTGTTTGCCGAAAATAACGACTCTATGCCATTCGGTTTCCTGCTTACTCGTACCGTCTGCACTCTTGCTGTAGCGTGAAGTCGCTAACGAGAAATTCGTTACGTAATTACCGCTCTTTGTTTGAATTACACGTGGGTCTGCGCCAACGTGCCCGATTAAAATTGTTTTATTGATTGAAGGCATTTTTCTGCTCCTTTAAAAAAGTTGGGACTCCGAGGGTGATTTAAATTCTATAAATTTCCTGTTACTACAACGGCTCATTTAAAAAGCCCTCGGAGAATTCCCTTTATTCGATTTCATCCCAAATCTCGGAATGCTGTTTTTTGTATTCCTCAGCAATCGCCTTGAGTTCTGCGACCTTAGCATCGACCAGTTCAAGGAATGCGATAGCCTTCTGTTCCGTCTCTTTCAACTCTTCTTCGCTAGGTTCAAAACGAACCACGAAAAGCGGAATTAACGTGTTGCGGGGGTCATAATCAACGTAATCACACCATTTGCGACCTGTACAAGCCAATTGCACGAGCATTTGTGTTTGATATTCGGGCGGAACAATTCCCGCTTCGATTCTTTGCAAATGCATAAGTTCAGAGGGGCACTTAATTTCAATTAAACCATCTGCTCCAACTAAACCATCAGGCGATGCTCCGAACATATCGATTTCGTTATGGTCGATAAACCCGACTTGTGTAACCTCATTACCCGTTTGATGGATATAGGCGTTACGTGCTTCATCCTCATGCTCCACACCCCACCGCATCGGTAACGTCAGCGGTGTTTCAATGCGATTTCCTGTCGTGCGCTCATACGCCATTTCTAGAATCAATTTCTTTGCAGTCTCTGTTGGCGTTCCTTTTTTCGCCCCAATTTTATAAACATCAAAGGCTGATGCGGCACGGCTTGCCGTTAATTTACCCAAACGGGCTTCATACCACTCTGTTGTACGTTGCTCCATTTTTTATTCCCCTTCGCGAACGGCTTGTTCGTCTAATTCCTTACGAAGTTTTTCCTCTAGGCGTGTCTTGCATTCTCTGTACGCCTGCACTAATGCATCTCTCGCTTGCTTCGGTTTGTTTTTTACCTGTGCTCCGATTTGCGAAAGTTCCTCAAGCGTTTTGCAAGAATCGAACTGCGCTCTCGTTTCGCTAACGATGTCGTCAAGCGATTTTGTCGGTGCATTCGCAGGTACTTCAACACGCTTTTGTTGCGGCGCGGGAATTCCCGAATTGCCATCATCATCGTCGTCTGCGGATAATCCAAAAGCGGCACATACTGCATATCGG
>CAVEGL010000107.1:0-571 GCA_963615165.1 bacterium
GGTCACATTATCTGAAGCTTATGAGAATGGATAATATCGATGAACGTCATTTCTATGAAATCGAAGCTGCCAAAAACGACTGGAGTCTCCGTGAATTGCAACGCCAATTTGATTCATCGCTTTATCAGCGTCTCGCTCTCAGCACGGACAAAGACAAGGTATATCGCCTTGCTTTGGAAGGTCAGACAATAGAATCCCCAAAAGATGCAATCAAGGATCCCTATGTCTTGGAATTTCTGGGGCTCAAGGAGCTTCCGGAATATTCCGAAAGTGAATTGGAGAGCCGCATCATCGACAATTTGCAACAGTTTCTTCTAGAGCTCGGCACCGGTTTTGCTTTTATCGGAAGACAGGTTCGTTTCACTTTTGGCGAAGAACATTTCATGGTAGATTTGGTTTTCTACAATCGCCTACTTCGCTGCTTTGTATTGTTTGATTTGAAAATCGGCACACTCAAACATCAGGATATCGGACAAATGCAAATGTATGTCCATTATTATGATCGAAAAGTGAAATTACCGGATGAAAATCCGACAATCGGCGTTCTCCTTTGCCGCGATAAACATAACGG
>CAVEGL010000107.1:581-2654 GCA_963615165.1 bacterium
CATAACGGTATCGTAAAAATGACTCTTCCGGAGAATAATACGCAAATTTTCGCCAGTCAATACAAAACGGTGCTTCCCAGCAAAGAAGCTCTGCAAAGACTCCTGGAAGATCATCTTTCCGAAGAGAAAGGAGATGACCTCGAATGAAACTTCGTTTTAAACACCAAAAATTCCAAGCGGATGCGGCAAAAGCGGTGGTGGATGTCTTTGCCGGGCAGCCGTGTCTGGCGCCGACGTACATGATAGACCGCGGAGATGATAAAGAGTATGAATCCACTTTAATCGATGCTATGGATTTAACGGGTCGGTGCAACCAGCCGCTTGTACCGGAAATGACGGATGAGCGGATTTTGGAAAATTTACAAAAAATCCAGCGCTCCCAACATCTCAAGCCGTCCGACGAATTGAAAAAAAGCGGCCGCAGTTTCAATCTCACGATTGAAATGGAAACGGGCGTCGGGAAGACGTATACGTATATCAAGACGATGTATGAGCTCAATCGCGCCTACGGCTGGAGCAAATTCATCGTCGTCGTGCCGAGTATCGCCATTCGCGAAGGCGTGTATAAATCGTTTGAATCGACCGAGGATCATTTTGCGGAAAATTACGGCAAGAAAATCCGTTTCTTCATTTACAATTCGGCCCACCTTGCGGAAATCGAGCATTTTGCGTCGGATGATGCCATCCATGTCATGATTATCAATTCACAGGCTTTCAATGCCAAGGGAAAAGATGCCAGGCGTATCAGTATGAGGCTGGATGAATTTCGCTCGCGCCGACCGATTGATGTCATTGCCAAAACGAATCCGATTTTGATTATCGATGAGCCGCAATCGGTGGAAGGTAGGCAGACGAAGGAAAATTTGAAACAATTCAAACCGATTCTGACGCTTCGCTACTCGGCGACGCATAGAGCGGACAGCATCTACAATATGGTATATCGCCTGGATGCAATGGAAGCGTACAATAAACGTTTGGTAAAAAAGATTGCCGTGAAAGGGATTTCCGAATCGGGGACGGCGGCGACGAGTAGTTTCGTCTATTTGGAAAGTATCAATCTCTCCAAAGACGCACCAACGGCGACGATCCAATTTGATTGCAAGGGGGCCACAGGTGTGCGCAAGGTGACGCGTAAAGTCTCCGAAGGATACAATCTTTTCGATCATTCCGGTAATCTGGAAGAGTATAAAAATAATTTCATTGTTTCCAAAATCGACGGCCGTGATGATTCGCTGGAATTTATAAATGGGATCAAAATTTACGCCGGCGATGTGATCGGACGGGTGAATGAAGATGAGCTGCGCCGTATTCAGATTCGCGAGACGATTCTTTCGCACATCGATTGTGAGCGCCGCCTTTTCACGAAAGGCATCAAAGTGCTCTCTCTCTTTTTCATCGACGAAGTGGCGAAATACCGTGTGTACGATGAAGCGGGGCAAGCGCAAAACGGCGAATACGCAAAAATGTTTGAGGAAGAATACAAGGACATCTTAGAGCATTTGCAAACGGAGCTGGGCGACAATGCCTATATGAAATATCTGGATTCCATTCCGACAGAAAAAACGCACGCCGGCTATTTCTCCATCGATAAAAAAGGAAAAATGGTAAATTCCAGAGTCAAAAAAAGAGAAACGACGACGGATGATGTGGATGCGTACGATCTCATCATGAAAAATAAGGAATTGCTTTTGGATCTCGATCCGAAGCGGTCTCCGGTACGTTTCATTTTTTCTCATTCGGCACTTCGGGAAGGTTGGGATAATCCGAACGTATTTCAAATTTGCACATTGAAACAAAGTGCCAGCACGGTGCGTAAACGCCAGGAAGTCGGACGCGGGCTTCGCCTTTGCGTCAATCAATGCGGCGAACGTCAGGATGCGAATGTCCTCGGAGGCGATGTGCAAAATGTGAATGTGCTGACGGTCATCGCCAGCGAAAGTTACGACAGTTTCGCCAAAGGGCTGCAAACGGAGCTTGCCGAAGCGGTCGCGAACCGCCCCATCGCCGTGACGGAAAATCTTTTCACGGGCAAAGTCATCAAAGATGCCGACGGAAATGAGCAGACCATTGATG
>CAVEGL010000108.1:0-2651 GCA_963615165.1 bacterium
GTATAATGGTAATGACAATGTCGTGACTGCGGCGCAAATTGTGAAAAGTAATGACCATACGCTGAAGAATTTGCCGTATGCGGTTTATTGTGGAAACGGAAAGGAGTTTGTTTGCTCGGCGACGCTTCAACTGCCGGATCCGATTGATGGGGAGCGGAGTGACGATACCTTTAATTTTGTAATTTCGATTCCTTATGGGCAGCCGAGTACGGATTTTGCTTTGGAGTTTTGTAAGAGTGATACCGAATGCGATTCGGTTGCGGTGGGGGGTAATGCTGGTGGTGCCGATAGCGAGCCGGTTGATTTGAGTAATATGCAAGTAGAGATTGACTCGACGGGGCGAGCGAATAATTTGTATCGCAGGGTTTCGGTGCGAATGGATTCGGAGGATACTTATTTTCCTTATCCTCTATATGCGTTGGAACTACTAAAAGGCGATGGTAATTATGCTTTAGATAAGGATATGACGGTGACTAGCGAATATGGTCTTTAAGTATTTTGATTGGATGTCTATCTGGTTGTCTTTTTGATTGGGTGATGGAAGCGGGCGACAGGAATGGTCGGGAATCTCTTTGGCTGAGAGCGTAAGATTTGGCGGCTATTTTTGTGGTTTATGGGGATTTACGGGTATCACTACTCGTTTTGAACCTACTATAAAAATGACGAAAATCAGCTCTGTTTTTGGTTTTTGGAGTAAAACGTGGGTTGGAGCGGCGGAGATTAATAACTATTCTTGATTGCAGTGGGAGTAAGTAGTGTAAATGGGGTTTGTTATTTTTCCGAGCGATATCGTTTTTGATGCGATTGCTGCTATAATACCCATCTTAGAAGTGAGGGGGCTTGCAAAAAATGAAAAAAGGAGTATAATAGATATATATAGGGCAAAAGCCTTATTTATAAGCATATCGTGGGGTAGAGCAGCCTGGTAGCTCGTTTGGCTCATAACCAAAAGGTCGCTGGTTCAAATCCAGCCCCCACAACCAATTTGATGTTTTAAATCCCCTCTATCAGAGGGGATTTTTGAGTTAAGGTGTTATTTGCGTTTATGTTTGATGGTTTTTTCAGCGGATTTTGTGGCTTGCTTTTTGAGGGCGATTTTCTGAGCGGCAAGCTTGACGGCTTCGCTCCAGTTATTAACAGGGTGCGGAGTGCTGGCGATTTCGAAAACGGTCAATTGGTGCCGGATGGCGACGGCGATTTCGCTGGCGATGAGCTCGGCGTGGGGGGCGACGATGGTGGCGCCGATGATTTGGAGGGAGCGATTGGCGAATAATTTGACGAATCCGTAGTCTGTGCCATAGATTTTGCTGGCGGGAACTTCGTTTAAGCGGACGATTGCGCGTTTGCTTTTTTGTTTGAGGCGGGATAAATCTTGCTCATTGTAGCCTACGACGGCGATATTTGGGGTGGTATTGATGGTACGAATGAAACCGTGATAATTGATGAGGGATTTAGACTTGTGGATAAGGTTGTTTGCGAGGATGCGACCTTCGTATTCGGCACGTTCGGTGGTGGTTTTGCTGTCGACACAACTGCCGATGGCGTAGATATTTTTGGCGGAAGTTTGGAAGAATTGATTGACAGTGACGCCAGTTTCGGAATATTTGACGCCAGCGTTTTCTAGACCATAAGCGATATTTGGCGCGGTGCCAGTCGTCATAATGATGCAATCTGTGCGGACTGCTCTGTCGGAAGTTTTGCTGGGGGAAGATTTGGAGCTGGTTGACTCTTTGGTGCGAAAGATAACGCGTTTGCTGTGATTGTCTTGCTCGAGAGCGGTAACCTTTGAATTGGTTAAGATGGTGATGCCGAGACGGTTGATGAAGAAATCTTCTAGGACTTCGCTAACTTCTTTGTCTTCGCGGGGTAAAAGGCGACTGGATTTTTCTATGATGATGGTTCGGACGCCTAATTCGGCAAAATAAGTGGCGATTTGACAGCCAGTGGCGCCGCCGCCAACGATTAGTGCAACTTTGGGGAGACGGCGAACTTTGATGACGTTATCTGGGGTGAGATAATTTACGGTATCAGAACCAGCGATGTTCTTGACTTTTAAGTGAGAACCGGTGGCGAGAATAAAAGTGTCAGCGGCAAATTTGCGATCTCCGACGGCGATGGTGTGGGGGTCTAGAAAATTGGCAAAACCAGTGATTCGGATGATATTGGAATCGTTTAGAGTCTTTTGGGTGGCGGTGCCGAGGGCGCAGATGACAGAATTTTGGTGATGAATGGCGGAGGGGAGACTGAAGGATAAATCTTGGTTTTGGAGTTCGGGGAAACTGGCGATGGCGGCATAATTGTGGGAGAAATTGAGGGCGACGCTGTAGGGGGTGTCGCGGGTTAAAAGGTTTGCGCCGCCACAAAAACGACCTTCGACGATGGCGACTTTTTTCTTGGCCTTTACGAGGGTTAATGCGGCAGCGATTCCGGCTGGTCCGCCGCCAATGATAATATAATCAAAATCGTATTTAGTACCCATTTATATTATTTTATCACGATTTTCGTAAACATAAGCAAAATCGGAGTGATATTTTTTAAGTTCTTTTAAGATAACACGTTTTAGATCGTTTTCGGTGATGATTTTGCGAGATTTGATGGCGTTTTCGGCGTTGGAGAGGGCGCGTTCCGTGAAGGATTTGGCGGCACCAGAA
>CAVEGL010000109.1:0-2604 GCA_963615165.1 bacterium
ACGCATAAGCATCGTTTCACTCGCCGCATCGGTGAACATCGGGGCGTGGTAGACGAATACCGCCGTTTTCGTCACTTCGTACACAATTATAGAAATAGTGGGGGACTTGCAAACTTTTGGGGAAAATTCTCTCCAAACAAAAAAGAGAGAGCACCGTAAAAAATTTAATTACGAAACTCCCTCTCCGAAAGTAAATAACCCAGAATAACTTTATAATAAAACTATTTGTTCTTGTCCTTAATGTGTTGTTCGTACTCGGCAAGTTCGCGTTCACCGAAATGCGCAAGTCCGTAATGCTCGTTGTGCTGGCTAAGGTCGAGTCCTACGCGTTCGCTCTCAATGCTCACACGCATCGGAATGAACTTGTCGATAAGCCAATAGCCAAAATAGCTCATGCAGAAAGTATAGACGAACACTATCACCACAGCAAGCAAATGATACAGGAAAACTATAAGCCCGTCTGTGGTTCCGGAAATCAATCCTTCTTGAATGAAAATGCCCGTCATCACTGTACCCACAATACCACCTGTGCCATGCGTCGGGAACACATCGAGTGCATCATCAATGCGGCTCTGCGAACGCCAATAGACGGCGATATTGCAAATTATAGCAATAGTGAACGAAATGAAAATTGTCTGCCCTACACTTACATACCCTGCCGACGGGGTGCAGGCCACAAGACCTACGACACATCCCACAGCCGCCCCCATTGCCGATGGCTTGCGCCCGCGAAAGCAGTCGAAGAATATCCACGTCATCATTGCCGTAGCCGAAGCCGTCGTGGTATTGAGGAAAGCCTTCACCGCCTGACCGTCGGCATGCAACGAACTGCCCGCATTGAAACCGAACCAACCAAGCCACAACAAAGCCGCGCCAAGAAGAACAAATGGTATGTTGGCAGGCTCCTCATCTTTGGTGGAAGTGCAGCGACGGCCCAGGAAAATAGCGCCAGCAAGGGCAGCAACACCCGAAGACGCATGAACCACGATACCGCCGGCAAAGTCGATAACCCCCCATTTCATGAAAAGACCGTCGGGATGCCATGTAAGGTGGGCCAGCGGACAATAAATGAACACAAAGAAGAATATCATGAAAAACAGATATGCCGAAAACCTGACACGCTCAGCAAAAGAGCCGGTAATAAGCGAAGGAGTTATAATGGCAAACTTCATCTGAAACAAAGCATAAAGCGCAAGGGGTATCGTGGCACCGCCAAGTATTTTTCCGGTGGGAGTGGTGTAAACTGCAGCCCCAACGTTGTGGAACATCGCAAACGTCGAAGGATTACCTATAATCCCGCCTATGTCATCGCCAAAACATAGGCTGAAGCCGAATGCTACCCAAAGCACCGTAATAATACCCATCGCTATAAAACTCTGCAACATCGTTGAAATAACATTGCGCGCACCGACCATACCGCCATAAAAGAACGAAAGGCCGGGCGTCATCATCAAAACGAAAATCGTAGCAGTTATAAGCCACGCTACATCGGCGGCATTGATTGTCGAAAAGTCACACTCAAAACTCGGCTCTGATGCAAAAAGTCCGCAAATCGTGATTATTACCATCATCGACATCAAGACAATCCATTTCTTCTTTACTTTCATTGTAATATTTCTTTTTGTTCGTATCGTACTGCAAAACTAGACATTTTGTTTGTTTTATCTTTTTATTCTAGCAAAAATATTCCATTTCCTCCATTTATATATCAAAAATGACAATTACAGTTTCAAAAATAGGTAGTTTTGTATATTTACCATTGAACAAAACAGCTTAAAGCCATAAAAACATTATCTTTGCAAAATAAAGTTCTCACCCACGAAAACATACAAAACACTATAACGAATGCAAATGAAAAGAATTTCAAGCAAAATGATTGCAACTGCGATTGCCGCAGCGCTCACGGTATTGCCTGCAAGCCAGGTTGCCGCACAAATCACCATCGTCCCCCAACCGCAACAGGTAAGAATCCAAACCGGCAAGGCCACTGTACCATCTAGCCCTAAGGTGTATGTCGACAAAAAAGCAAAGGTCACTTCGGCATACCTCACCGAGCGTTTCAAGGAGTACGGCATTACACCGCAATTTGTAACATCAGCGGCAAAGGCCGACATCGCCCTTTCGCTAGGCAAAGGATCGGGCCATAAAGAAGGCTACAAACTCGCTATCGCAGAAAACGGTGCGCCTGCCGTAAAGGCTGTGGGCAACGACCGCAACGGAGTGCTCTACGCAGTGGAAAGCATCTGCCAAATGCTAAAAAAGGAAAACGGAAGCCTCACGGCAAATGTATGCAACATTACCGACTGGCCAGAATTCGGATGGCGCGCTTATATGCTTGACGAAAGCCGTCATTTCCACGGCATGGCAATGGTAAAGCGCCTCGTGAACGAAATGCTGCGCCTCAAGATGAACACATTCCATTGGCATTTGGTTGACGACCCGGGATGGCGCATAGAAATCAAAGGATATCCCAAACTCACCAGCGAAGGTTCGCTGAGCGACTATTCCCACTGGTTCCAAGGGGCTGACAAATGGAAAGAGGCTTATCCCAACCGCGGCCGCGCATACTACACGCAAGAAGAAATCAAGCAGGTGGTCAACTAC
>CAVEGL010000110.1:0-2593 GCA_963615165.1 bacterium
GCGTATCCAGTAGCGATGGAGGGAGCTTTGAAGTTGAAGGAAATTTCTTATATTGATGCGAATGCTTACGCTTTTGGTGAGTTGAAACATGGGCCTTTGGCGTTGGTGGATGATCGGTTCTTTGAATTTGCTTTGGTGCCGGAGGGGAGGTTATATGAAAAATCGGTTTCGAATGTGCAGGAAGTTTTGGCGCGGAATGGGCACGTGATAGCTGTGACGAATGCAGAGGAATTTGACTTGCCGGTGGAAGAAGTTGTACGGATTGATACGGATTTGGAGATTTTTGCACCAATTTTAATGAATTTGGTTTTGCAGCTTTTTGCTTATTATGTGACAGTGGCTAAGGGACATAATGTGGATCAGCCGCGGAACTTGGCTAAGTCGGTGACGGTGGAGTAGGGGGCGCTAAAAATATCAGAGAAAGGATTAGATAGCAATGCTACAATGAAAAAATGTATCTTGCATATCAATTGACTAACTAGAGTTTGGAATGATTCGAAAAAGAAGTTGGAAAATCATAAGGATTTAGATTATGCGAATAATGAAAAAAACAGGACAGCTTTAAAAAATCAAATTACGTAGTCAAATATGACGATAATGGGCATTTGAATTTATTGGATTTTTTAGATATTGACACAGAAGAGTACCTAAAAGATTCGAAGCATCTTATGGTGTGTGATTGGGAAATTATATTCGAGATCGAGTCTGCAATATCTTTATTTTTTGATGGGTCAGTTGGTAGCGAATTTGTGTCGTCTGCCATAAATGGGGGAAAGCATTTTTTATGATTCTGATACGGGTATTGAAGTTTCTGATTAAAAAAAATAAAAAAAGAGAATTAGTATGATGGCCGTGCTTGAAACGGATTTATTTTTGTATCTTATTGGTACAGGTGATTTTTATATTCATTTCTCTCTACAATTGCATATAATCTTGAGGATAAGAAATGGGGTAGCATTTTTCCATAGTTTACAAAAATTTATGGGGGCAGGCTTGATTTTCTAAATGCTAAATGATAATATTTCGCTTATAAGTCCACTTTGGATTTGGGGATCCTGAGGCAATAAAAAGAGCATGCCATGTATGGATAGTTTCTAGAGAGGTCTGTTTCGCGTTGTAGCTAGTTGACGATATCTTAGAGGATTATGTTCGTTCTGTCAAGTGGAATGTGGTATAATGAAAATATGCGGAAGAAATCCGATTTTGTTTTAAGATTTTGTTTGATTGTGGGCGATGCGATTGCTTTGATTTTGTCGTTTGCGGCGGCTTATTTGTTGCGGGTTTATGTAGACCCGCGACCTTTTGTGTTTAATGTGCAGATTCGGGAGTTCGTGGCGACGGTTTTGTGGTTAACTCCGATTATGTTGATAATTTTGGCGATGTTGGGGCTTTATAAGAAGGCGATTTTCTTGGGGCGGTCGCGTTTGCCGGAGAGGGGCAGATTAATGATGGCGGCGATTTTGTCGGTGGCGGCTTTGATTGTGTACGACTTTTTTAAGGGAGGGAATTTGTTCCCGGTGCGGATTATGGCGGTTACGGCGATGGCGCTGGTGTTGGTGTTTTTGATTTTGGAGCGGATTATGATTCGGTTTGTGATTCGGAGGATTTTTCGGAATGATTATGTGGCGAAGCGGGCGATTGTGATTGGGAACAGTAAGAGTACGGAGTATCTGGCGGATTATTTGGCGACAACGCCAGAATCGGGGTATCGACTGGCGGGAATAGTGGCGGGGCGGCGGTTTATTCCGAAGGATTTGCGGGGTAAACAGTATTCTTCGTTGAAGGATGCTTTGAAAAAAGCTAAGGCGGATGTGATTTTTCAGACAGATGAGAGGTCGACGGGTTATGTATATAAGCAGGCGGTGGTGCGGCATTTGGAATATTATTTCGTGCCGAACGAGGCGGCGCTTTCTTCGCATTTTGGCGAATTAGAGTTGATCGGCAATGTGCCGGCAGTGATGGTGATGACGACGCCGCTTTCTGGTTGGTATGCGGGGGTGAAGCGGATTTTTGACATTTTGGTGGCTTTTATAGGGGTGATTTTGGCGGCGATACCGATGTTGGTGATTTGGTTGAGCTTGAAAGTGATGGATTTTCGACACTCGGCTTTTTATACAGATGAGCGGCTCACGCAATATAATCGACATTTTAAGTGTTACAAATTTAGAACGATGAAGCCGGAATATAGCGGGATGACGGCGGAGGAGGCGTTTTTGAAGATGGGGAAACCAGAATTGATTAAGAAATATCGGGCAAATGGTGATTTCATGGAGAATGACCCGAGAATTACAGGGGTGGGGAGGTTTTTGCGGAAAACTTCGCTGGATGAATTGCCGCAGCTGTTTAATATTTTGAAGGGGGATATTTCGTTGATTGGACCGCGGGCGCTTTTGCCTGGCGAATTGAGGGATTACGGGGATAGGTCGTTAATATTGACGGTGAAATCTGGGCTGACTGGGCTGGCGCAGGTGTCTGGGCGACGGGACATTGCTTTTGAGGAGCGTAGGGCGTTGGATATTTACTATGTGCGGAATTGGTCGCTTTCGATGGATATTTCGATTTTCTTTCGGACGATTGGGGTGGTGCTGAGAGG
>CAVEGL010000111.1:0-2506 GCA_963615165.1 bacterium
GTGTTGCCCCCGCCAAAACACCGTCTGATATGAATATCAACCTCATCTTCCGCCACAAAACCATCAAAAAGGTTACCGAAGACATCCATCGCTACAATTTCAACACCGCCGTCGCTGCACTCATGGAATACGTCAACGAGCTCTATAAAAACGGTGCTTCCTCTGAAGATGTAATCGTACTGGCCCAACTCTTAGAACCGTTTGCGCCGCATCTTGCCTCCGAAATGCTCGAATCACTCGATTCTGACCACAACTGGCCTAAATGGGAAGAAAAATATCTCACTAAAGATAGCGTGGAGCTTATTATTCAAGTCAACGGCAAGTTGCGCGCCAAAATCACCGTCCCTGTCGACATCTTAACAGACGAGACCAAAGTTAAAGAGCTAGCTCTAGCCCAAGAAAGCATCGTCAAATATGCCAAAGAAGGCGTCAAAAAGTACATTTTCGTCCCCAAAGCCCATCTAGTCAATTTAGTAGTTTAAATTACGCACCGTTTTAAATCTAAATGAGGCATATTTCTTAGTTTTACAAGGAAGCGCTATGAATACCCACTTCGAATTCTTTTTTGATGATTCTCTGATTTTGCAAAAAACAAAACTAAGTCAGGCTATCCGTAATGTGACTGTAGGCAACTTTAACTGACTAGGCAAGGCGGGCGACATAGAATGGCGTTTTTTGGTTGTGTTTTTTAGATTCGGAAGCAAAAAGATGTAATTTTCTGACCGTCTCGGCAGATTCGCACCCACTTTAGTAAAAAATAGGGACCCCACTGGAGTTTTCTATTTTTACTAAAGTGGGTGCGAATCTGCCGGCGACTTTAGGGATGACTTTTTTTACATACGAGTCCCACACGACCAAAAATACCCTTCATGTCGCCCGCTTCCATCACCTAGCCGGAAAAGTAGCTAAAAAGATAGTAGCCCACCCCACACTCTCATCTAAAAAGATAGCCAAAAAAATAATCGCCCCACAGCCAGAGATACATATTATGCCGCCCGCTGCTTAACCTCAGTCACCCGTTCATAAATATTGATAAATTTGTCCAAAGTCGTCTCAAAATCATGCTCCTTAGCAATCTTCAAAGATTCCACCGCAAATCTAGCTCGCCCTTCTGGGTCGCTCAAAATCTTATACATCGCCTCGGCAATTTCATCGATATTTTTGGGCTCGCATAAATAGCCATTTTTCTGATTTCGACAAACCTCCGCCACAGCACCCGCCCTTACGGCGATTAGCGGTAATCCCGACGCCGCCGCCTCTATCAAAACTATCCCCTGAGTCTCAATCTCGCTAGCAGTTGCAAAAACATCCCCCATACGGTAAATTTCATACAATTCTGGCGGCACAATTCTCCCCAAAAAATGCACATTATTAAATTCTTTAAACTTTTTCACCAGTCGCGCTCTATCAACCCCATCCCCCACCACCGCCAATTGTATTTCTGGCATTTTCGCCTGAACTCTCAAAAATGCCTCAACTATAATTTCCACATTCTTCTCTGGATCTACTCGCCCCACATAGAGCACAGTTGACATACTAGGTTTTAATCCATGACGCCTAAAAACCTCGTCGCCCACCCTTCCAGGCTTAAAATATCGCAAATCCACCCCGTTCGACACCGCCGCTACCGGCACAGGAAATTCCTTGCCTCTAGACAAAATCAAATTCTCTACCGCTTGCGTCGTCGGCATCGTCACAAAGTCACTCTTGCTCTGACGATTCACGAAATAAGCACTAAGAAGCGCGTTCGCTGGCTTCTTCAAAAGTTTAGGCATTTTAAGTGGGTCCGTAATCACTTCCGGCTGGTTGTGCTCAGTCGTCACTACCGGGATGTCACGCCTCTTTGCGTAAGCCACTACCGACAGCCCAATCGGATCCGAAATTTGCACATGCACCACGTCTGGCCTAAATCCATCTAGAACCTCCCGAATCTTTTTATCCGGGAAAACCGTCACTCTAAACCCATGTTTATAAAAGATTTGCGGCAACTCTTTCCCCAAAATTTTCCGCTTTTTCTCCATTTCATGAATCTGATCGGGATAAACCTTCACCTCCATCGATTTAAGATAAACCGTCTTCACGCCATCCGTAGTTCGCGTATAACTTTTGCCAGTCTGCGAAGGACAAATCACCATCACCTCGTGATTACGCTTTGCTAGTCCCAAAGCCAGATTGTGTGAAAATACCGCCACACCATTAATCATCGGATAATAAACTGCTGTCGCAATCACGATTTTCATTTAAACCACCTCGAGACTTTCGCCCTTATCACTATATTTCCTTCGCCGCATCCAACTGCGGGTCGCGCATTGCGTTTATATCATCATAACTTCGCTCGACTTCCACATCTGGCGTAATTCCCGTTTCATTAATCGTTCTGTCCTTGGGGGTATACCAAGACGCAGTCGTCACTTTTAGAATAGCATCGTCCTGCAAATCCAAAAGTTCTTGCACTACACCCTTACCATAAGTAGTCTCCCCTAGTATCGTAGCTTTACCATAATCT
>CAVEGL010000112.1:0-1016 GCA_963615165.1 bacterium
CTCCGAGCGTCAACAAAAGCAAACCTATCACCGGTATGACCGTCGAGAGGTTAGACAAATTTCCAAAAGAGACCAGGCAACCAAAAAACAAAGCCAAAACTCCCCGCACCAAAAATATTGACCAATGTTTATCTATGTAGCGTCGATTGGTATTCGCCATAAAATCCTTTCCTTAAGCGTTATGTCACAATTATATCACACATGCCGCTTTTTTTTGCGGGCAATTTCCACGATTTTGGTCTTTTGGTACTGCAACGGTTTTAAAATCAGATCGTGTGCTGGCGTATATTTCAATTCTTCGCAACCGAAAGACCGTTTAAACTCAGACACACCATAAAAACGGTGCGAGCACTCTTTTGTCCCCACAATCCCCCACAAATTATAGCGTACGCAACCACGCTTGCGTGCCTCCGCCATCGCCGCCATATGCAAAAGTGGCGCCGCAGAATATTTGGTCCCCAAATCCGAAGACACGCCGTAATGATAACTCGCCTCTGCCCCATAAAAAATCATAAAATTCTGCGCCAAAATTTCTCCGTCAAACGTAGCTGTGTACATCAAAACTTCGTGATTCCTAGCAAAAGCCGCAAACTGTTTCTCTAAAAAATCTTCCGAAAAAGCCACAAAACCTTGCCTTTTGGCGTGTTTTACCTCTAACGCATAAAAAGTTTTCACGATTTCAGGGTCTTGCGAGGTAGTCACCTCAATTCCGACCTTCTTGGCTTTGCGCAATTTCCGCCGAAATCCTTGCGATGCTCCCGCCAAAATCTCCTCCTCGCTCCGTGTCAAATCCAAAACCCCTGCATACTCTACCGACAGATACATCGGCGCGCGCTTTAATCCTAATTCTCGCATCAACTCCAGCGAGTTGTCGGACAATTCCAGTTGCGGTCGCACGCGCACAAAAACGCAATTAAGCTCACGCCCTAGTTTTTGCATATCCAGAAAAACCGCCTCAACCAAAGCCCGATTCGACCAATCCAAAATCGGTCCGCCGGCAACCGCGAGATGTGTGC
>CAVEGL010000112.1:1039-2498 GCA_963615165.1 bacterium
GTCTGATTGTCTGCGTCTGTGATTGTGATTTTTGCCATTTTGCCTCCTACAAATGTCGTTTTTTACGCCTCGCCGTCTCCACTACCCAGTTCTTCAGGTATTTGGTTTGAGAAATTATTAAATCTTGCGCCGGCACATAATCGACAATATCGCCGCCAAACCCAGTCTTGAAGGTTGTCACTCCGGCATAACGATGTTTTGGCTGGTTTGCCGGCGCAATCCCCCACAGATTAAACCGTTCCATACCGGCCGCCTTTAAATCCTTCGCCGCCTGCCAGATCACCGCATAAGCCCCAGGTAATTTATAATGCAAATCCGTCGACGCCGCCTCGTAATAATCCCCTTCTTTCCCGCCCCAAATAATCATGCCATAAGCAATACGCTCTCCCGACTCGGTCTCCGCCGTATAAATCGCAATCTTATCGCCAAAAGCGTGCCTCTCCGCCATTAAAGTCCGCAAATCTGGCGGAATAAAATGTTGCCGCTTAGCTGTAGCCGCCTGTGCTTCATAAAAATCGCGAAAAATCTGCTCAGAATTTGCATGCGTAACCTTAATCCCGAGCTTATCTGCACGGCGCACTTCGTAGCGCGTTTGGCGGCGCATTTTTGCTAAAAGGTCGGCTTCCGACTTCGTCAAATCAATCATCACAGTCCGTTCAGCCGCCAAGTGCATAGGAGCTTTTTTTAGCTTCAGCTTTTGCAGGAGTTGCCGATTTTTAGGCGTATCGAGAAGTTGCGGGCGAATTCGCACAAAAACACAATTATGCCGCCTCGCAATCTCGGTAAGTCTCCCGAGCATCATTTGCACGTCCGCCAAATTATCCCAATCAATCAGCGGTCCGCAAGGAATCTCCATATATCGACCGCGCTTTGCATTTCGAATAATGATTAACGCCAGCCCGCGCCCATCAAACTCCTCTGTTATCACCTTGTGTCCTAGCTCCTCCGCCATTTTGCCATACTCGATTGACTGCAAAAAATTGGCTTCTGGATATTTTTGCAACATCTGCTGCCAAGTTTTGGCATCTCTATTCATCTAAATACTCCTTGATTATTTTGCGTGCTGGTGCGAGTTCAGATTTCCGGTAATAAGTGGGCAGATTGATAATTTTCGCCGCCACTTCTGTTGCTACTGGACAAGCATCTTCGTCAAAGTGTACTTTTTTGTAATATCTGGCGGGAGAAATGGGCTTTTCATACCAAAATCCACCGAAATAATATCCATGACGCGCTAAATCCTCTAACAATTCATTTCTATTATTGACTAAACAAAACTCTCTTATGGGCGGCTCTCCGGCTTTTTTGATGCTTTCAAGCTGTAAAAGCGCCAACTTCGCCTCGAACCTGCTCATCCTGCGCTGCAAATCTAGCCTATTGTCCGCCGAACGTTCTACTAAGTGTAAAACAACCAGCCCTCGCATCAAAGCTCCCCCTAAGCGCCAGTGCGTCAGTGCGCGAC
>CAVEGL010000113.1:0-1442 GCA_963615165.1 bacterium
GTCCCAAAAGTCCGCCGTTTTCCCGAATCCGCACCCCGCCCAAAATGAGCGGACGCGACGCATCGAATCGATGAATGTCATACCCTTGTCCGATACGAATTTGCGGAAAATTTTTCTCATCCATGGATTCCAATCGTTCTCCGTCCTCAGAAAACGTAATTTTAAAAAACGATTCCCGCCCCGGCATACAGACCACGGGCACACCGCATATTTCCAAGATCGAAGCATCATCCGTGACAGACATATGTTCTTCCGTGATTTTTTTCATACACTCACGGAAAATACGAGTTCTTACCCCCTGCGGCGTCTGTGCGCGTTTCAAACGGCTCCGATTCGGTGTGCGCAGGACACGCCCCTTTTCATCCGTTTCCTTTATCGTATCGACGCAATCTACGGCAAAAAGCACCGCCGGCCTGTCATCCGAAAGTTCGGAAATCAGCCGATCAAAATCCACTCCCAAGACGCCCGGGCGCGCACCGTCATGCACCAGTACATTATCCGACTCCATGGAAACAGCCATGAGACCGTTTGCCACCGATTCCGTTCGAGTCGACCCGCCGTCAGCATATTTCACCGGAATCCGGCCGCCGATACGGGAAACAATACCCTCAAAAGTTTCTCTTTCCTCCGGCATCGTCACCAAGATGATTTCATCCAATAAAGAACTCTGCATCACATGGTGCAGAGTCATTTCGATAAGAGGTCTGCCGCCGATCGGGGTTAGCAATTTATTTTCGGCAGCCCCGAAACGCCGACCGCGCCCCGCCGCTACCACAATCAGACTATTCATTTTCAAATTCTTCCAATTTAGCAAAAATCATTCGCCCGGCCGCCGTCTGATATACAGACGTGATGATAACGGGCACTTCATGACCGATGGCATGACTGCCGCCCGCCACGACAATCATTGTGCCGTCATCCAAATACGCCACACCCTGATTGTCTTCCTTCCCTTGCTTGATCAGTTGTACAAACAGCTGCTCGCCCGGAATGACCGGCGGTTTCATCGCCTTGGCCAAATCATTGAGATTCATCACCGTAATTCCCTGCAACTCGGCCACCTGATTCAAATTGAAATCGTTCGTGATAATCCGCCAATCTTTATCGAGAGCCAAACGCACCAATTTGGAATCCACTTCTTCCGTATCTTCATAATCATCCGCCACAATCCGGATAGCATCTTTATCCGCATGACGAAGTTGATTTAAAATATCAAGACCCCTGCGCCCGCGATTTCTTTTAATGGAATCCGAAGAATCCGCAATTTTTTGAAGCTCTTCCAATACGAAAACCGGCACGATAATCGGTCCTTCCAAAAAACCGCTTTTATAAATATCGACGATACGCCCGTCAATAATAATGTTCGTATCAAGCAGTTTTCCTTTTTCCTTTTCTTTCTCCTTCTTGTCTTTTTTCTTCAGATTTTCCTGATGCGACTGCAC
>CAVEGL010000113.1:1452-2485 GCA_963615165.1 bacterium
TGCAATCCCAAATAGCCGAGGACAATCGAAAGCACGACCGACACATACGGTCCCACCACAGGCACCTGATCAAAAGCCATCCCGATTAAATTAGCGACGACAAGTCCCAGGAAAAGCCCCAAAGTCCCCAACAACAAATCCCAAGTGGAAAGCTGCGAAAGGGAAGATTCCATCCCCGTAATGAGCGCAAAAAGCCAGCGCGTGAGATGAGGAGACAGAGCAAAACCCATCGCCGCGCCGATTACTACGCCGGAAATAATCAAAACAATCGAAATCAATGTCACCCCAAGGAAAGATTCGGAAATGACAGAATGCGGAAGCAGCTCGATTAAAAGTGTCTCGGACTGCACCGACAGCACGATGCCGAGGATAGCAAACAGTACTATAAATATGGCCTTGAAAATTTTCTCCTGCATGGAACGGCCCTCAAACTGTATCTCAAATTTTACAATAAAGAAAAATCAACCGATGACATCAACATACGTCGACAAAAACCCTATATTCTTATTTATTGTATCACATGTTCGAAATAAATAAAATATTTGATATAAATAAATGCATGACTTCGCTTCGCATCCCGTTAATTAACCGCAATAAAAAATACCGATTCCCCATCGTCGGAATTTATATCCGATTTTGGGTATCGGTACACAAACAAAACATTTCATTTCGTAAAACGCTACTCCCGATTTTCCCGTTTTAAAAGAAATTGATATACCTCTCTCCTAGCAAGATTTCTCTTGACCGCCACTTGTCTGGCGGCTTCTTTTATGGGTAAAGTTTCCGCCAACAGAATCGCTTCTTCCTGCCACGTCATTTTGTCTTCTGCATCTTCTGCATCTCCCTTGTATCCTTCGACAAGGAC
Organism: bacterium; assembly: GCA_963615165.1. GTDB lineage: Bacteria > Patescibacteriota > Saccharimonadia > Saccharimonadales > Saccharimonadaceae > Nanosyncoccus. Next base: position 2,318 of record CAVEGL010000113.1, read on the forward strand.
GACATATTCACCGCGCGGATCTGTTTCCTCCGCGTTTTGTAAAAGTTCCGATAGCGTGGCGCGGGTAAATGTTTCAAATTTTTTCGTCAGCTCTCTTGCCGTCACAGCTTGGCGATTTCCCAAAGTTTCAGAGAGAATTTTCAGCGTTTCTTTCAGCCGGTGCGGCGC
>CAVEGL010000114.1:0-663 GCA_963615165.1 bacterium
AGGTAATTGTGCCGCGCCGCCGCAAGAAGCACAAAATTCCGTCGGTTCTCACCGTTGACGAAACGCGTCGGCTTTTCCGCGAAATTCCCGAATCGTTCATACCGGCATTTGTTCTGATGGCGTTTTTCGGGGTTCGTCCGCAGGAGATTTCAAACGAGCACGGAAAGCAGGTTCTTGAAGTTTCCAACGTGGACTTGGTAGCAAAAACCGTCCGCATTCCGGAAACGATTGCCAAGATGGGCAACTTTCGCATAATTTCGGACGCGCCTGAAAACGCGTGGGCGTGGCTTGAAAAGTATCTGCCGAAATCGGGCAAAATATTTCCGTATTCATACGCGACCTACCGCAGGATACGCAATATGCTTACGATAAAGCTTCCCCACGATGTCCTTCGCCACAGCTTCGCATCATACGGCTACCACTATCTGGGGATTGAAAAGACCGTGGAAATTCTCGGACAGGAGTCGGGCTACGAAGTCTACAAGACCCACTACAAGGCGATGGTTAGGATGCAGGACTCCGCCGATTTTTTCTCAATTATGCCGTCAATCCGCGACGGGTTGCCCCCGCGCCGCAAGCAGAAGATTGGCGATTTGAATTTCGGGCTCAGCGGCGAAGTTGCGGACAATCTCGCCTATCTCAAAGACCACCCCGAGCTACCCC
>CAVEGL010000114.1:673-2438 GCA_963615165.1 bacterium
CCCCGGCAGCCCGCGTGAAAAAAGTCGCCCCTGTGATTATACTGCGGGCGCAAAAAAAAGAGGAAGGTTCATTCAGCCTTCCTCTACACGCTTTCTTTGAAGCTTCTTTCCTTCGGTCTTTGAATACCTTCGTCGGTGGGAACGGAATTCTTGACCGAAGCACGATTGCTGCTTTTTTCTTCCGTTGTTTTTCAGTCATGGTATTCTCCTTTGGGATTTGCGGGCGGTATGAAACATCGCGCCAAGTATAATGTCAAGCGGCAAAATTTTTTCCTACATATTCCTAAAATTTGGATATGAACGAAAAACGCACTCTCACACAGGCAGACATAAACGCAATTGTTGACGCCCTCAAAAACGGCGATTTCGCAAAACAGCTCGTGACCGATTTCGCAAGAATTGTGGGCGTTAAAATTCAGGAGGAGGACATTATTGACTCCGATGCGGCTTGCCGTCTGCTCGGCAACATCTCCCACGCGACCCTGAAAAAATACGCGGAAATCTGTCCCGAAATCCGCCCCGCGGGAAAATACTCGCGCGGATACAGCCGCAAACGCCTGCTTGAATTCCGCACCCTCCGCCAACAGGGCGCATTCCGCAAAAACAAAGTCTATCCCGTCTGCTGAACGCATAATAATCTTGCAAAATACCGAATATTTCCGAGTATAAATTCAGAATGAAGTTCGTAGCGTTTCAGGTATTTTGCATAGAAAACTACGCCGCCCATATTGCAAAGACAGGCAGCGAAGTGTATGCAATGTTCAGAAAATCGGGACTACTTGACATTTTAAAATCGGACTACGAAGACCTTCACGGCTTGGACAGCGTAGCCCTAATCCAACTGTTTGATCAATATTTCGGAAGCCACAGGGTATGATTCTTTATCACGGAAGCACTGTTGAAATAAAATTGCCAAGATTGCTTACGAGCGATACAGGACGCGACTTTGGGCGAGCTTTTTATACAACAGACATAAAGGAACAAGCTCAACGCTGGGCAAAAAGGCGAGCTGTTTTCAGCGGGAATGACAGTATTCCGTTTTTGTCTATATACAATTTTGCCCAATCTTCCGCAGAGAATACGTTGAAGATTAAGAGATTTAAGCAAGCTGATAACGAATGGTTAGACTTAATAATGCGGTGTCGCAAAAATCCATCTTATCAGCATGGGTTTGACATTGTTATTGGTAAAGTCGCAGACGATACCGTCGGAGCCACAATAAACATGGTTCTTTCTGGCGTAATGAGAAAAGAAGATGCCCTTGAACGTCTCAGATTTCAACATATCAACAACCAAATAGCCTTTTGCTCAGACAAAGCACTGCAATATCTCAATTTTATAGGAAGCGAAATCGTAAATGGATAACAGTAAAGACATCCCGCTTGAAATAGTCCGAGAAGTTGTTATTCCGCAAATTGTAGAACTGATTGCCAAGGAATACAATGTTTCGCCCGAACAAGCCCTCGATATGTTTTATACATCGCACATCGGAAAGGTCTACGGGAACGATCAAAGCGGTTTGTATGGCGACTCTCCCCTGCACGTTTTTGCGCTTTTCAAAGAGGAATACGAAGGAAGAGAATCGTAATTTTACATGTGCGAAAAAAGAGGCGAACAATCAGTTCGCCTCTTGTGTTTTTAGCATTGTGCCATACGCCGAATCTATGCGGTAATTGTAAATTCGCGCGCAAGCTCTTCGTCAGACAAGTCGCAATTCATATCCGTAATTTCGGTCGCGGCGATTTTGGGGTCATTCAAAATATCC
>CAVEGL010000115.1:0-2432 GCA_963615165.1 bacterium
AGGTAGTGCCGGAGGCGGAGGCTAGTGTGACGAATGAACGCGTAATTACGGACGGGGCAATGAATTTTTTGGCGGAGATCTCGGGTGGGGACGCGCGGAAGGCTTTGGGAGATTTGGAGCTGGCTTTTTCTCTGAAAAATCAAGTGAATTTGGCGACGGCGAAGATGGCGGTGGGACAACAAGCGGCGCGGTACGATAAAAAAGGAGATAATCATTATGACATGATTTCGGCTTTTATCAAGTCGATGCGGGGTGGCGATGTGCCAGCGGCGCTTTATTATCTGGCGCGAATGGTGGAGGCGGGGGAGGAGCCGAAGTTTATTGCACGGCGGATGGTGATTTTTGCGAGTGAAGATATCGGTTTGGCGGGTAATGGGGCTTTGACTCTGGCGACGGCTTGCTTTCAAGCGGTGGAACGAGTGGGGATGCCGGAGTCTGGAATCATTTTGGCGCATTGTGCGGTGGCGCTGGCGAAGTCCAAAAAGAGCCGAACGACGACGGATGCTTGGTTTCGGGCGCTTGAGGTGGCACAAAAGACGCCGAACGCTGCGGTGCCTTTGTGGCTTAGAAATGCTCCTACAGCTTTGATGAAAAACTTGGGGTATGGGGAGGGGCAGGAGTGGACGGCGGGGTTTCATCTTGGGCGGGATTATTTGCCGGAAGGTGTGAGGGGGGAGGGGATTTGGGAATAAGCTTGCTTTGGGCTTATGGTTATTTTTTTGGCTAGGTAGATGAGACGGGCTTATTATCAATGGCTATCTTTCTTTCCGGCTAGGTGATAGGGGCGGCATGAATGTCTGGGGATCTCTCTGACTGAGCAGGATGGGGCGGGCGGCATGAAGGGTATTTTAATTGCGGGGGCTCGTATGTAAAAAATGCCATACGGCTAAAGACACCAGCAGAACCGCGCTAGCTTTAGCAAAATGGGGAAACCCTGCTAGTGCAAACACCACAGGTCCCCTTCTATTTCGCTAAAGCTGAAGCAAACCTGTTGGGATGGTTAGGGATATATATCTTTTTTTGCTTCCGAGCCTAAAATTAAACGCCATTTATGCTGCCCGCCTTGCCTAGACAGTTGAAACTATCTGCAACCATATTGCAATTGGTAGACTGTTTTTAAACAGGCGGATTTTCTAGTGAAAAGCTACTTTTTTTCTAAGAATTGTCCAGAATTGGGTGATTAAGCTTTTTTGAGGCCGGATTTGAAGTACTGCAAGACTTCTTCCCATCCCCAAGAGAGGTCGAAACCGGAGGTGGAGAATTTGTTGAATTTGAAGTAGGGCATGCCTTGGGCAGTTTTGGCGGTTTTGGCGGCGTTCTCTTGAATTTCGGGGAGAGATTCGTCGTTCGTGACGCAAGTGGCGAAGGTATCGGAGAGACCGACTTCCTTGCCGAGGTTGATCCAGTAGGATTTGCCTAGTTCATTGAGCTCCGGGAAAGCGGATTTGCCGGCATCTTTGAAATAATCGTTCCAAACTGTGGTAATGGCGTGGTTGTAATAATCCCAGAATTTGCCTTCGTTTTTGGCGCAATAAGTGGCTTCGGCGGAGTAGCGGGAGCTGATAGGGTTAGATTCTCCGTATTCGTAGAGAAAGTCGGACATGCGAACTTCGACGAGGATGTCGTTTTCGGCGATGTATTCTTTGAAAGCGTCTTCGTTTTCGACGATGGCGTTTTCAAAGGCGACACAATAGGGACAGACGATGTCGGAATAGATGATGAAATAATTTTTGGCTTCGATGTTGCCAACGGTGGTGGCGGTGTCCCAGACTTTTTCAGAATTGGCTGGTTTGGCATTGAAGCTGGCGATAATGGCGGCAAAAATAATACCGACAATGGCGATAACGCCTATAATTCTAATGGCTTTTTTCATGAGACTCCTTCTTTTTAAGATATTTTTCATTTATAATCACGACGTAGGTTTCTTCGCCGAGGCGCTTGAGGGATAGGATAGCAATAATGATGGCGAGCCAGGTAATGACGGTGGAAATGGCTCCAACGGCGGCGATGCTGCCAGTGGAGAAGATGACGCCGAGAAGTGGTGTGAGCAAAGTAGTGCCACAGGTGGGGCAGCCGGCGCCAAGGGCGATGAGCCCGGTAATGATACCGGCTTTTTCGAGGTTGGCGGAGTTTTGCTTGTGCTTTTTGTCCCAGAGGAAGACGATGATGCCAATGAGCGTGCTCTGTAGTAGAGCGAGGACGAAAATGTAGAGCCATTCCGAAAAGGATTGGCCAATGCCGAAAATTGCCAAAAAACTATCGCCAAGAATAGAGAGGCAACTGGGAAAACCTAATGCGCTCATAAGTTCGAATTTGGCAAAGCCGCCGGCGAGAAGGTCGATAAGAGTGGCAAAAAACAGGTAGCTAGGAACAAAACCGTACCAAAAACGCTTTTCTTTAGTGACAAGAAGCACGCCTTTGGTTGCCAAAAT
>CAVEGL010000116.1:0-2412 GCA_963615165.1 bacterium
ACGCCACAAGTACCGCCTTGAAGCAAAAACTTTTAAGAACCACCAAAATTCCAGCCACAAGCGATTTTGTCGAGGTCATCCCATTCTCCTCCGAACGCAAATATTCCGGCATCAAAACCAAAAACGGGGAATTGCTCATGGGCGCCCTCGAATTTATCACGCAAAATCCCGCTTTCCTCGTCGCCGAAAAGAACCTCAACACCACTCACCGCGTCATCGCCGTCGTCCAAAAAACCACCCCACCAACCCAAAGCCCCACCGAAACCCTCCTAGGTTTCGCCATTTTAAGAGATGAACTCCGCCCCTCCGTCTCTCAAATCGTCGACTACTTCTATCAGAACAACATCGACATTAAAATTATCTCCGGAGACAACCAAGCCACCGTCACCCAAATCGCCGCCTCTGTTGGTATTCAAACCCCCATCACCGTCGATCTCTCCGAGCAGCAGGGAATGATCAACTACACCAAACTCGTCCAAGAATACAACATTTTCACCCGCGTCAAGCCATTACAGAAAAAATACCTCGTCGCCGCTCTCCGAAAACAGGGAAGAACCGTCGCCATGACTGGCGATGGCGTCAATGACATCCTCGCCATGAAAGAGGCTGACTGCTCCATCGCCATCGGCGAAGGCTCTGACGCCGCCCGTCGCGCCAGCCAAATCGTCCTTCTCGGCTCCGATTTTGCCACCGTCCCCGCCATTATCGACGAAGGTCGCCAGTCCATCAATAACCTCGAGCGCTCCACTACCCTTTTTCTCACCAAAACCATTTACGCCAGCCTCCTCGCCGTCATTTTTGTGTTTCTGCCCGTCTCGTACCCCTTCAATCCCATCGAGATGAGCTTGCTTAATTTCGCCTGCATTGGCTTCCCGGGATTCGTTTTGGCCCTAGAACACAACACCGCGCGCATCAAAAATCGCTTCGTCTCCAACATCAGACATTATTCCATCCCACTCGGTATCGCCGTCGCCGTCACCATGGTCGCCCTCTCGATTTTTGCCGATTTTATGACCCTCACCCGCCCGGAACTCACTACCATCTCCGCCCTCGTGGTTTTTGCCCTGAATCTCTCCCTCATTTACCAAATTTCCAAGCCCCTAAACCACCTCCGCGCCGGCATCATGGTCGCCATTATCGCCATTATCGTTTCCGCCAATGCTTTTCTATTCCCGCGCAATTTTCTCGAATTCACCCGCATCAGCCTCAAAATCGCCCTCGCCTCTGTCGTTCTCGTCATTTTGGGCTTGTTTATCGCCGTTTTCGTCCGCAAAATCTCCCCTAAAATCGCATCAATTCTACACAAAAAATCATCGCGCAAATAATTCTTCACCGTAATTTTTCCTCAAACGCGCCCGCACTGCCCCAGGCTGCCGCCCGGTTTTTTCCACCATATCCCCGACAGACATGCCATTTAAGAACATTTCCTGCAGTTCCAAGTCATCTGTCTCTGTCCACTCGCGAAAAGCCTTCGGATACACTTCATGCACTCTTGCCAATTTTTCCGCCCAAACCTTTGAGCGCTCGGATTTTTCAGCCACCGCGTTCCCGTATTCCTCGTCAACCACAAGCTTTTTTTCTCTGTTTTTCGGCAATTTCTTCGGTGCTCGCTTCATTAACGGCGTCCTTAAATCTTCAAATTCTTGCGCCGCCGTTTTAGACTCTTTCTCCCAGATTTTATTCATTTCCACCGCCTCTGGCGCTACGATCAGCGCCGACTTCGAAAGCCCCACAAGCGACAGCGCCTCTAGAGATTTCACGCGTGACAAAGCCACATACCCCATCCCGGGAGAAAAAGTGTAAGACAGATTTATCACCGCCGCATCCAACGTCATTCCTTGAGACTTATGCACCGTAATCGCCCAAGCTAATTTCAGCGGCACTTGCGTCATTGCCGCTAGCTTGCGATTATCCTCTCGTCGCTCCCAAGTCTCTGGAGTCACCGTCGTTATCTTGCCGTTATTGAAACGCACTATCGGATATCCCAGCGCCTCATCAAACTCAATTACCTCTCCAATCGACCCATTCATAAAGCGCCTGTCAGGGTCATTTTTTAGCGCCATCACCGTAGCTCCAACCTTCAAATTCAGGATTTCTGGCGCCAAAACCGACTTCTTGATACTCTCAATATATCCCTCTCGCCCCGAGAAACTCGCCTTATAACTCCGCCCCTCCGTTAGTAAATCTCCCAAGTGTTGCTCATTCACAATATCTACGCTTTTATTCGTCGTATGGAGCTCCGTATGATGTTTCGGCAGCTCCGCCCCCTTGCGCGCCAAAAGTTTCTCCACGTGATGTCGCCGATAATCCGCCGTCCTCAGCGCGTTCAAAATCTCCACAAAATCCGCATCTTCCTGCCGAAATTGCGTCGTCAAATAACAGACAACCGGCTCCGCCTCCACCCAAGATTTT
>CAVEGL010000117.1:0-1683 GCA_963615165.1 bacterium
GTTTAAGAGTGTACCGTCCAAATCAAAGATAATTGTTTTATAGCGCATGATGTATCTCCTTGTAAGGCTTATTTTCTCTTAGTATTGTAGCACAAAATAGGCAAATGCTTTATAATAATATTGTAATTTACAAGTGGAGGGTAAAGCAAGCATGACGTATGATTACACGCGCTTAAAGAAAATAAAATGTTTTTTATTTGATATGGACGGGACGATAAACCTTGGCAACGAGCTGATCCCGGGAATGGAAGGTTTTTTTGACAGGCTGAAGGCAGCAGGCCGTGATTATTATTTGCTGACGAATAATTCTTCGCGCAGTCACGAGCATTATGTAAGCAAGATGAACGGGTTGGGTGTTCCTGTCAGCCGCCAGAATATTTTAATTTCGTCGGATGCACTGACGAACTGGATGCAAAAAAATAAACCTGGCGCGCGCCTGTTTGTGCTGGGTACACCACAGCTTTTGGCAACAGTTGCCGCCGCAGGTTTTACGCTTACCAATACGTTGGAGGATGGTGTTTTGCAACACATCTTCAGACAGCCTATAAAGAACGTACAGATTTTATCTAACTGGCAGAGTAAGCGAATATATAAATTAATTCCTGCAAAATCATGAATACTCCCCGTGTTTTTTGGCACTTAGTGCACCTTTTGTACTTTATAAATTTCCCCAGATATGATATCATATATAAGTTAAGAAGTCTATTTAATGAAATTGATTATCACATTTACATAGGTGGTCTAATGCATGCTTATTAAGAATGAATTTCAATATCCTGCTATACTTAAGCTTGCAGACAAGCGTTGTGTAATCATCGGCGGCGGCACTGTCGCGGCCCGCAAATTAGAAACTTTATGCGAGGCAGGCGCGCAGGTAACAGTGATTGCCCCTGCTTTTTGTCCCCAATTGAAGCAAACAGCAAAAAACTATTCCTGCACGCTAATCGAAGATTACTACAAACCGCAGTTGCTGCAAGATGCCTTCGTGGTTATTGCCGCCACGGATAATAAGGCTGTAAACCGCGAGATTACAACTGCTGCCCCTTGCCTGTGCAACAATATCACCGAACCAGAGCTCAGCAATTTTATCGTTCCTTCCTCTATCCGTGAGGGAAGAATCATTGCCGCGCTTGCCACCGGCGGTATGCCAGCCTTCACCCGTCTGTTAAAAAGACAGCTGGCGCAGGTGGTTACGCCACAATTGGCAGATTTTAACGAATTCCTGTTAAAGCAGCGGGAGCTGGTTAAAATGACGGCTGGCACATCTGCGCAGCGCACAGCTTTTTGGCGCAACCTCTTAACAGACGACCTTATCAATACAGTTTTGGCAGGCAACACTGCCCAAGCAAAGGAGAAAATATTAGATGCAGTTAACAGTTTTAGGACTCAATCACAAAACAGCACCCGTTGAAATACGCGAACGCTTTAATTTTTCCGCTGATAGAGTTGCCAGCATTCTGCGCAGGCTGCGCAATTATGACAACATCCCCGAGGCTATGCTGCTTTCCACCTGCAACCGCACTGAGCTATACATGGTTATTGAAAATCCCCACGAGGCAATTCCCCTTCTCAAAACACTGCTCAGCCATTTTGCTGGTGAAAACTTTAAGCCAGAATATTTTTACAACCTCACAGGCACGCTGTGCGTACGCCATCTTTTCCGCGTAGCCTCCAGCCTGGATT
>CAVEGL010000117.1:1695-2351 GCA_963615165.1 bacterium
CAACAGCGGTATGACTGATACTATTCTCAATACGCTGATGAACAAGGCTATCGCCGTTGGCAAGCGTGTACGTACCGAAACTAAAATCGCCTATAGCAGCGTATCTGTTTCTAGTGCAGCCGTAGACTTGGCTATAAAAATTTTGGGCGATCTAAGTAAAGCACAAATTTTGGTTGTCGGTGCTGGTCACATGAGCTAATTGACAGCCCAGCACCTTTTAGATAAGGGGGCACAAACTATCTGCGTCAGCAACCGCCATTACCAGCGTGCGCAGGATTTGGCTGATAAATTCCGTGGCACAGCAATTCCCTACCGTGCGATGTTTGAGCACGCAGCCGATGCGGATATCATTATTACCTCCACAGGTGCGCCACATTACGTGCTGACGGTGGAAAACCTGGGACCGCTTTTGCCTAAGCGCAACGGCCGCCCACTTATTTTGATTGATATCGCCGTTCCCCGTGACGTTGACCCGCGTCTGGCGGACGTTCCCGGTGTAACGATTTATAATATCGATGACCTTGAGGGTGTAGTTGACACAAATAAAAGTTTCCGCGACAAGGAGGCCCGCGTTGCCGAGCAAATTATCGCCGAAGAAATTGCAGCACTCAAGGAACGCCTGCGCTATTACACTATGCGTCCTGTAATGGTGCAGC
>CAVEGL010000118.1:0-2345 GCA_963615165.1 bacterium
CTTCAAGCGCGTGCAAATCAAGGCTTCCTGAACAAACAGCACGCACAGCATCTTGAATATATGACGCACGGTAACCCAGCTTACAGGCTTGCAGATCTTCTAGTGATACATCGCGCATCTGCCCGGGTGTAGGAAAAAAATAAACAGGCCCACCGCAAGATCCAAACTCTCCTGCGTACGCGTAGTCAAACATTTGTTTGCTGTTAACTTGTTTATCGGCCTTTAACGCAGCCGCGCGTCCAAATCGCACACACATCAGCTCCACAGTTTTTTGAATCGCTGGAATGCTCTTTCTTTGTGAAACGATAAACGTTAGCAGTATTTCCCACGGGTCCTGGCGCAAAATACGAATTCCGCGCCCCGCATTGGCCGCCTTACACATGAATTCGTCGCTTTTAGGGATGGCTGCACGAATTGTTCGATAATTACGTTCTAAATCAAAAAACGGTATCCAAATTTTTTGCCACTCTTCCAGTGAACAAGAAACATCATATTTAATCGAATCTGCATCACTACCAGTTATTTCGCTTTCAGCAAAACACTCGCGTGTTTCGATGTTTGCGCTTACACGCAACTTGTCGCTTGTGAGCGCATTGTCGCCCGTAACACCAACCTCGCCCACACCAGCGCAATTTTTTTTGTTAGTTATTGTGTGCTCTGTATTGCTTATATGCTGTTGAATATACAACACATTGTTAAGCGTAACAAAACGATAAGTTGGATATTTCATAGCTGCGAGGGCCAAATTTTTATTATCAGGTTCTATTTTTTTCACGCGAAAACACTGTCCGCTGTTAGCTATTTTCTCCAAGTCAAAATCGTCTGTAATACTTATAATCATGAGATCTCCTAACAATACGGATACAATCTTGCGTAAATAACGAACAGGTGGTATGCACTTGACATATAAACAGTTTACAAATAGTGTGAATCAAAAGCGTATCAAATTCATAATTAATGCGTACACGCTCATCAAGATATAATTACGATATATTCAAAAATCAGTCTCTAGCGCCCTTATTTCGTGCATAATTATCTTATCAAACACTTACGCATTGACTTGCGCATTGGAGGGAAAACACATAATGGCTATTCAACTCAAAACACCTTTAACAAAAGATTCACTTGCTTTGCTAAATGCAGGTGATGAAGTGCTTATATCGGGAGAAATTTTCACTGCACGAGATGTTGCACATGAGCGCATTTTAAAAGTGCTTGAAAGTGACAATAAAAGCGATGCGCAACAGGCACGTGCAGGCGAAATAAAACAATCATGCACAGATGCAGCTTATCACGCGAACAAAAGTTCGCTTAAGTCCAGCTCTCTTCCATACGGTTTGACTGGTGCCACCATTTTTTACGCTGGACCTACGCCAGCTGCCGCAGGGCGCCCTTTAGGTTCTGTGGGACCCACCACGGCCAGTCGCATGGACGCTGCAACACCTGCACTCATGGACGCTGGACTTGTAGCATGCATAGGTAAAGGCAAGCGAAACGAAGTAGTGCGTAAGTCTTGCAAGCGATGCGGTTGTGTGTATTTTGTATGCGTAGGAGGAATTGCGGCTCTTCTTGCTGAGTGTGTAGAATCGAGCGAATTGGTAGCTTGGGAGGATTTAGGCACAGAAGCGCTCCGCCGATTAACCGTGCGCAACTTCCCCGCATATGTGGGCATAGACACACACGGGCGCGACATTTATCGCGAAATCGAAGCAGGTTCATGGGATTAATTCGTCATCCACCCACAGGTGCGATATTTATCACTAAAATCGCACTTTTAAAAACAAAACGAGCAGCAGAACATAGGAGTAAAAATGAACAAAGAATCAAACAATACCAGCTTCAAAGAACAAACAACGTCTATCCTTGGCGAAAAACACAACAACATCACCCAAGCCAATCAAGATTCCAAAACTCATCTGTTCACATTTATGGGCACAGGGGCAGGATGTGGCGTACCAGCATTTTTTTGCACTTGTCCTGCATGCATGGAAGCTCGAGAAAATCAACGCGCCCGCAGAGGAGACTGCGGAGTGATGATAAGGCGCAACACGGTCGCCACTCGCGACACCTCAAGCACACGCACCCCCAGCAACCCGTCCATGCCTCTCCACTCTTCCAACTACGACAACACACCGCACCATAACGAACTTAAGGCAGCGAATTCCCTGCCAACGCGCGCCACATCGCTCAACTTGCATTATTTACCCAATCCAACGCAAATCGCTCACACCCCCACACTCTTAATCGACGCTCCGCCCGACACACGGCACCAACTTTTGCGCGAAGGCATTACACACTTCGACGAGCTTCTTATCACACATTGCCATTCCGACCACATAACAGGC
>CAVEGL010000119.1:0-2333 GCA_963615165.1 bacterium
CTTCCAGCGCCTGCAAGCACCAAAAGTGGGCCTTGCGTTGTGAGCACTGCTTCGCGCTGTGGTGGGTTTAAGGTAGATAGGTCGATGGCTCCAGTCGCTGGGAGCTCGCTTGTTTTCGAACAGGCGGTCGCTTGTGAATTGAGTGTAGAGAGGTCGATGGCGTATTTTGCGGGCTCTTCGTTGACTTGCGAAAGTGCGACTTCTTGCGAATTGGACGTTGATAAATCTATTGCGTAGGTTTCAGTTGTGTTTGTCATTGTTGAATATCCTTTTGCACTTTTAAGCTTCTGCGCTTTTAAATTTTCATATTTTTAAATTCACGAGCGCACAATTATAGACACAAAATTGTGGCGCGTGTAAATTGATTCAAAAATAGATACGTAAATCTATATGATTTTTTTGCACGGTTGCGCAAATATCATAAAATGGTGCAGATTTTTTTTAATGTTTCCGAACATGCGCGCTAGCATTAGCGTACGCACACTAGCATTAGCGTACGCACACTAGCATTAGCGAACACGCGCACTAGCATTAGTGAACACGCACACTAGCATTAGGGAACACGCGCGCTGCCAAATGTTGATAAGCGTTATAGAATGTAAGTACAACCAAGCAAATAGGCGAAACAAACAAAAGCAAAACATAACAATTAGAAAGTTTTTTACATGTATGTTCCTTTAATTATAGAACTTTTAAAAGCCCTGCTCATAGGCGTGGTGGAAGGCATCACCGAATGGTTGCCGATTTCATCTACAGGGCACATGATACTCGTAGACGAATTTGTGCAACTAGAAGTTAGCCCCACTTTCTTGAAGCTTTTTTTGGTGGTCATCCAGATTGGCGCCATCATGGCTGTAATCATTTTGTTCTTCAACAAGTTAAATCCTTTTGCGCGCACAAAAACACCTGATGAGAGGCGTGGAACGTGGAGGCTGTGGGGCATGGTGGTTATCGGGTGTGTTCCAGCAGCCGTTGTGGGTTTTGCACTTGATGATTGGGTGAGCGATCATTTCTACAGCGCATACACCGTGGCAGCTATGCTTATTTTGTATGGCATTGTTTTCATTGTGTTAGAACGCAGAAACCGCAAAAAGCGTGAGGAATGTATCGCGCAATTGCAGTTAACGGGTGCGAGAGCTGATGCTAATGCGGACGCGAACGCTGGCGGGCGATTAAATAAGGCGCGTGCAAACGCACAAAAACCGCGAGGCAAGCACGCGGGAGTTGACAAGACTTTGTCGGCAAACTTGTGCGCAACATCTACAGATGACGGCATGGTTGATTCCGCTAGTGATGGCACGGCACACGTGCGAGCGAAAACACCTGCCATCACTGAAGATCGCATAAACGAACAAATGTTCGACATTGTCAACGTGGAAGACATCGACTGGAAGTGCGCCTTGAAAATCGGGCTTTTTCAATGCTTGGCCATCATCCCTGGCACCAGCCGTTCGGGCGCTATCATTATCGGCAGTATGCTCATGAAATGTTCGCGCGTGGCTGCCACCGAATTTGCGTTTTTCTTGGCTATCCCTGTAATGCTTGGGTGGGGGATAGTAAAAGTTGTGAAATACCTAGTTTTAGGTTCGCTTCAAATGACAAGCCTTGAGATTATGGTGCTCATCGTGGGCGTGCTTTCGGCTTTTGTTGTGTCTGTTTTGGCGATCAAGTTTTTGATTGGATACATTAAAAAACACGATTTTGAAGTATTCGGATGGTATCGCATAATTGTAGGCGTGATTGTGCTTGCCTATTTTTTGGTGAAAATGATTGTAGGAGCTTAGAATTCTTGCAGACACGGCGTGTAAGTCGAGTAGAAATTGGGTATGCGAAAATCGTAAAATGTATACGGGATATGGAGAAACTGAGTTTCGCGTCTAACTGCGCAGAATGTTAATGCTACGAAAAAAACTTCACGAAAGTGGCGAGTTTCGAAAAAAACTGAGTTTCGCATCTAAACTGCGCAGAAGGCATGTAAAAATGAAAAATGTATACGGGATATAAAACTTTTAAAACATGGAAAAACAAGAAGCTTTAAATAAAATTAACACTCATCGCGCAGAAATTGATGCGCTTGACCGTGAAATTGTTGAGCTTTTGAACAAACGTGCGGAATTGTCGATTGCTATTCGCAGACTAAAGCCAGCTGCTGGTATGCAGTTATTAGATACATCGCGCGAAGATGCGATTTATGAAAAAATTTGTGTCGCGAGCTCAGGCGAACTTTACGATACTGGTTTGATGGAAATTTACGCTACATTGCTTAAAGTGATGAAAGAAAACCCTGATAGGGAAGCTAAAAATTGATTGCACGGGCGTGTTTTACATTCGAG
>CAVEGL010000120.1:0-2322 GCA_963615165.1 bacterium
TCCCCCGCCTTAATTTTATCTGCCGTTTCTAGATAAGTCAGCGCATATCTAATCGTATTTGATCCCTGAATCGCCCCCACCGCTACACCGACCGCCCCTACCCCCTGCAAAATCGAACATGCAATATCACTCCCACTCGAAGCCGCCTTCTTCGCTCGCTCTGTCAACTTAGCCTCAACATTTCCCTCATCTCCCCCCACACTCAAACTATCATTTCCATCCTTAACCTTCTGACCCTCCGCCTCCTCACTCTCGGAACTCTCTAAATCTAACGACGTGTCCCTCGCACCACCACTACTATTCTTGTAAATCGTATTCTTTACATCCTCCTCTGTCGATTCGTTCGTCAAATCTTTTGTTTTATTACGCGGATTTTTGCCTCCAATCCGCTTTAATAGAACACTCGTCGTGTCATCGAACCATCCTGCCACTCGCCCCGTAAACGTAATCGTCGCCGTATCAAAACTCGTCGCAAAATTCGTATATTTAGTGCGCGCATCACTCAGCGTCATAGCACTCGCCAATTTTACTTTATTACCATCCGCATCCGTATATGTCCCCCCAACCTTTTTGGTATCCCTACCATCCGCCACAATCGGCGTATAATTATCTCCGTCCTTATAGACCAACATCCGCAAGCTCTTACCATCAGCGTCTTTAGTTTCTGCATATTCAATGCCTTGCTCTTTCAGCTTCTCTTGCAACTTAGTTCCGATTTTATACTTTTCTTTTCCCAAAAAAGTCGTTTTCGTCGTCTCCTTATTAGTCTCTAGCAAATTATTAAAGATAAAATTCGACCGCTTATTAATCACTGCGCTATTCTGCCCAAACAATCTCATCACATTTTCTTTCCAAGCAATCAACTGCATACTTTGCCCACCAGTCAACAAAAGCCCGCCCCCAAATATTAGCGTAATCAATAATCCGATTGGTCCCGCTTTTTTAAAATGCACCGAACCGGTTTTTTGCTTACTCTTTTTGCTTCTCTGATAAAACCCCCCCTCCGCCGCATTCTCCGCGGCCTTGGCTCCGTCAACTCCGTCCCCGTTGTTTTGTGGCGTGTTAGATGCTGCTTTTTCTAAGCCCATCAATCCATTTGCCGCTCCCCTCTGTTTCTCCTCATCACCCCCAGAACGTCGCAAAAAACCGGGTCGAATGCTATCACTCGCGGTGCTTTTTTCATTCAAGCCTGTCTCTGAGTTCGCTTCGTCATTCATATTATATTTTTATTGTATCACAAAATTTATTTTCTAGAAGAAGAAAATGAATATCAACGACAAAATCGCTAAAAACACTAATACAATCCACACCCAACCAAATTTGCCCGTTTTTTGCATATTTTTAGTATATTCTGAATCCTCTACAAAATCTGGATCCGCCGAGCTTTCAACTTGCTGTTTTTCGAGCATTTTCGCCCGCAAATCCGCATTAATGCGCCTAGTCAATTCGTCGTCTTGGTTGTTTTTGTTTACTATTACACCCATAAATTTTCCTAAATAAATTATTTTTCTTCCATTGTATCACAAAAGTGTGCTATAATAAAAGTAATATCATTTAAGGAGGTTAAAATGACGACAAAAAAGTCGAAAACGTCGAATAAGTCTACCAAGGCCAAAACGACTAAACCCAAAACCGCAGAAACGTCCACCAAAAAGGTCGACGCCGAAGCAAAAACTATCATAACAGAAGAAACCGAAGTCATAGAAGTTGCAGAGCCAACTCCCGCCACAGTCGACGGTCATTGCCTTAAAGGCTTCTTTGCCCGCAAATACGAAGAAAAAGAGAGCATTCTTACCGTATTCAAGAGCCACAAATTCTACGGCGCTTTACTCGGCGAAGTACTCGGCACAATGTTTATCACATTGTTATTATTAGCACTTTCCCTTATGGGTATTGCCAATATTGCCACTTATAGCTTTGCTGTTATCGCTATTTTCGTTGCAGTCTACGCTTTTTCTGGCGCCTGCTTGAACCCTATAGTTGCCGTAGGTATGATGGCTTCTCGCCGCATGTCCGCCATTCGTGGTATCATGTATATCATCGCTGAAATCGTCGGCGCTTGGCTCGGCTGGCTCATCTTTAACGCGTTCCATCTTGCCGGTGGTGACACTGCCTACGATATGGTCGCCATGTCTGCAGTCGCCGATGGCGGATTCTGGATTACTGCTATGGTCGAGCTCCTAGGCGCAGCTATCATTGCGTTCTTCTTCGCTCGCGCCATCGAATATAAGCGTAGCGTATTTACCTTTGGCGCCATTATCGCTGGCGGTATCGCTCTCGCCGTAATCGTTGGCTACGTAGTCTCAGCTGCGTTCCTTGGGC
>CAVEGL010000121.1:0-2297 GCA_963615165.1 bacterium
ATGTATAGCGTAGCACAGCAGCAATTTTTTCTTAGGCACTATTTTTGCTACTACACCGGTGATATTGACGGAATATGCGGCAGTTTAACAAAAAAGGCCATTGAAGATTTTCAGAGAAACCACGCACTAAGCGTGGATGGCATTTGGGGAGGCGACACCAACGCAAAGGCTGTTGAGATAACAAAAATAATTCAAAATGCAATCAATGCCAAACTAGCTCCCCCAAAAACCATAACCGCATCTTTAGGCATTTGGCTTACGGAGCAGGGGGTTGACAGTTATAACGCTAATAAAATTTTGGATTACGCCCAGGGCATTTTATATAAGAACGCCCTTGAGGTTGACGGTATCTTCGGTGAAACCACCAAAGGCGCCGTTATGAAGGTGCAAAAGCAATCTGGAATTGATGTGGACGGCAAAGTCGGGCTAAATACCATTGAGGCTTTAGGCATTAAAGACCCCCGCACCCCGGATAAAGTGCAGGACTGGAGCGAATGGAAATACTTTGAAAGAAGCGAGTTTGTTTGTCAGGGAGGCGACTGCGACGGCAAAACAGCCGAGATGTCAAGAAAAATACTGGTGATTCTCACCTCAATCAGAGAGCACTACAATAAGCCGGTGAATATCACTTCAGGGGTTAGGTGCAACCACCACAACAGCGAGGTGGGCGGCGTTTGGAATTCCCGCCACGCCCAAGGCAAGGCAGCGGATTTTTATGTGGAGGGAGTTAGCGGTAATGAACTGGTGAAATTGTGCTACTCCCTGGGCTGCCGCTACAGCTACCACATTGTTAACGATGCTGTGCATGTGGATGTGAATTAGATATATAAAGAAAAGAGGAATGAAAATGAAAGGTAAAATTGATTTTAAAAATGTAAACTCCGACACCTGGGCAAGGGTGATTGTGTTGATAATTGCTCTTGTAAACCAGCTGTTGGCAATTATGGGAAAGGGAGAAATTGCAATAGCTGAAAATGATGTTTATCAGCTCTGTTCCCTTTTGGCCACCATTGTTTCAGCCCTTGCGGCCATGTGGAAAAACAATTCCTTCACCCGCGAGGCTCAAATTGCCGATGAAATCATGAAGGAGCTTAAGCAAAACAGGCAAATGGAGTAGCAGGATTTATCTATTTGCCTAAGCTATCTCTCTGCCAACTATAACCGTAACAAAAAAATCAAAAAAACAAAAAAAGTAGTTGACAAGCAGAGGGGGTAGTGATATTATAAGCAAGCTGCTTTGCGGATGGGGAAAACCCCACGGAGAAAAGCTTGTTATAATGAGGGTTTTGAGAGCTTTAGTGAAAGCTGAAGTTGGAAGGCAAAAAACTTTTTAAAAAAATTTTAAAAAGAGTTGACAAAGAAAAGCCCAAGTGATATTATAAATAAGCTGTCAGCAAGACAGCGAGTTAATTGAGAAATGAATAGAGAGAAAGTAATTAAGGACGAATTAAACGAGTCAGTTTAGTTGAGTAATTAGAGTCGGATCAATTGAAATTAAAAAAAACAAATAAATTTTTTAAGAGTTTGATCCTGGCTCAGGACGAACGCTGGCGGCGTGCTTAACACATGCAAGTCGAACGAGAAGCTTCCGAAAAGCTTGCTTTGAAGAAGCGGATAGTGGCGAACGGGTGAGTAACGCGTAGGTAACCAACCTTTTGCTGGGGGATAGCCCTTGGAAACGAGGAGTAATACCGCATAAGACCACACTGTCGCATGGCAGAGGGGTAAAAGATTTATTGGCAGAAGACGGACCTGCGTCCCATTAGCTAGTTGGTGAGATAACAGCCCACCAAGGCGACGATGGGTAGCCGACCTGAGAGGGTGATCGGCCACATTGGGACTGAGACACGGCCCAGACTCCTACGGGAGGCAGCAGTGGGGAATATTGCACAATGGAGGAAACTCTGATACAGCAACGCCGCGTGAGTGATGAAGGTTTTAGGATTGTAAAGCTCTGTCTTTGGGGACGAACAAATGACGGTACCCAAGGAGGAAGCCCCGGCTAACTACGTGCCAGCAGCCGCGGTAATACGTAGGGGGCAAGCGTTGTCCGGAATTACTGGGCGTAAAGGGCACGCAGGCGGCTTGGTCAGTCAGATGTGAAAGTTTGCAGCTTAACTGTAAAAGTGCATTTGATACTGCCGGGCTTGAGTCTCGGAGAGGTAAGCGGAATTCCTAGTGTAGTAGTGAAATGCGTAGAGATTAGGAAGAACACCGGCGGCGAAGGCGGCTTACTGGACGAGTACTGACGCTCAGGTGCGAAAGCGTGGGGAGCAAACAGGATTAGATACCCTGGT
>CAVEGL010000122.1:0-2291 GCA_963615165.1 bacterium
CGCGCGCAAAACCGCCGTCTTTAGCCCGGAAAAAGAAAAATCCAGCCTTGCCACCTTTGGGTGTGGCAATTTGTATTTCATTGGATCGCCATCTAGAGCCGCCTTGCTGATCGCCGGTCCACCAGGGTAGGGAAGCCCCAAAATCTTCGCCACCTTGTCAAAACATTCACCCACCGCATCATCCAAAGTCGTCCCAATAATCTCAAAATGGTTATGCTCCCGCATATACAAAATCTGCGTATGTCCACCCGAAACCACCAACGCCAACAGAGGAAAAACCGGTTCAGCCGAGCCTAAAGAATCGTAATTCAACCAGTTAGCATAAACATGAGACTTCAGATGGTGCACAGCATAAAGCGGTCTATCATGCAAAATCGCCAAAGTTCGCGCCGTCAAAGTCCCAATCAAAAGCGAACCAAGCAACCCAGGCGCATAAGTCACCGCAATCGCATCAATATCGTCCCAAGAACACCCCGCATCGGCGAGCGCCTTATGTACCACCGGCATCATCGTCTCCAAGTGCGACCGCGCCGCTATCTCTGGAATCACTCCGCCATATTCGGCAAAAATATCAATCTGCGAAACCACGACATTCGACAAAATCCTGCGACCATCCTCCACCACTGCGGCCGCCGTCTCATCGCAACTTGTCTCAATTCCGAGTATTTTCATATCTTAATTATATCACACCACGCATAATCCGCAATCATCGCCAAACTATCAAATATTCTTAAAACATGCTGCAATATGGTTATGTATGAATCAGAAAAAACAAATGACAATGCCGACATTTAGTCAAGCCAATGAGGCATTTCATCAGACACCGCATTTGCCGGCAATATTGAACCGGAACCTTGGATTAATCTCTCAGACACAATGGCAGAAATCGACGAAAACGAGCCGGATATTGACGGAAATCCACAAACTTTATGGCGTGGAGAAAGATTGTACCTAGACAATATAGACCAAGTTAATAAGAGAAGCCTAACCACCGCCGACCACGGAAGATCCGCCAATATGAACAGAAAACTCCTTATGTCTAGAGACGAATCTTTCGCAAACACCTACGCAGTCGAGACCGATGGCGTAAAATGTTACGATGGTTCACTTAAAAAAGAAGAAATCCCAAACGGCGCTGTATGTCGCATTAACAATAAGAATAATCATTTAAAACCGACGCCGAACCGGAGCGGTTTGGTCCGTTTACTGGTAAATTTAGGGAATTCGCGACAGATAAAGTCGAAGCCAACGATTATACTGTTGAGGAATTTTATATTATGGATGATTTTTAGCAGGTAAACGGACATAAGCACTCCGATTTTTGTAGACCCATAGAAGTCTATAAGAATCGGCAAGACCTCCCCGCAATTGTCGAAAAAACAAGGCACGCATGGACGAGCTGGATTCGCAGAGAAGTAGCGGAGGATGATCTTATTCGTGATGATAAGGTCCACCCACCGCAATCTGTGAAGCCCGATAAATCTGCTCCGTTACCATTACCCGCGCAATCTGATGCGGGAATACCAATTTCGAAAAACTCCACACAAAATCCGCTTTTTCGCGCACCGGATCGTTAAATCCATAAGCTCCCCCAATCAAAATCACCGCGTCTCGCCCTGCCGAAAACGCCTCTACTAACATCTCTGAATATTCAGATGATGATATATTTTTTCCGCGCTCATCGCAGACAATCACGAACTCTCGCCCCGTAAAAGGCCAATCCGCCAACTTTCGCGCCAGCTTTTTCTCCTCTATAAATTCCCAAGAAATCTCATAAGGTTTGCGCAGACGCTTCTCATATTCACCACAAGCCTCCGCTACCCAATTCAAATTTTTCTTCCCGCCAGCCATAATACGTATCATATCTTAATTATATCACAGCATGCATAATTATCCAAAATATTTCCGCTATCACGGATGTAAAAAACACCACCACAGACTTAGGAGTCGCCACCACGGGCGTAAAACACTCCCCGGACGCAAAAAACACTACCACGGATGGCACCGCAAAAACCTCAAAATCTCTCTCAGCAAATCATATGCCTACCGCCCACACTCCTCTCTGCAATCAGTATCAATCATTCAATGAGCAGTAATCCGAAAAGCCGACAAAGTCCCGCGTTTCGCGCGATTAGCCGCAGCCTGCAAGGATAAGCCATTTTTCTCCGCCAATCCGACCATTCCCGTCGCAAAACGGATGAATATTTTCAATCTCAACGTGAAAATCAACTTTACCCCCGAATTACCGCCCAAACCGCACCCCACAAGAACTACAAACTGGCAAACTGATT
>CAVEGL010000123.1:0-2269 GCA_963615165.1 bacterium
TTTGTATATAGCTCAAAAAAAATACCCAACACAAATTTGTTGGGTAATAAAAATTCTTACGTGTATAAATAATAATTATAAAGTAGTTTTGGAGGTAACTTTACGAACATGAACAAACAAAAAACAAAGATGTAAGAATTTTTTATAGAGGTATATATTATATTAAACTATTGACACTTCACGTGACTAAGCCACATGATTCTTGCTTCAGCGACTTTGTAATTCATTATCTCCACAAGCGTAGATTATACTGTTCGGGCATGTCTTACCCTACAGTTTTATATGTGAATCAACTAATAAAATTAGTGACTAGCAATATTTATTGGTGGGCCTTCAGGGACTTGAACCCGGGACCTGCCGGTTATGAGCCGGATGCTCTGACCAACTGAGCTAAAGGCCCTCATAAAAATGATGGTCGGGGTGGCAGGATTTGAACCCGCGGCCCACTGGTCCCAAACCAGTTGCGCTACCAAACTGCGCTACACCCCGATATTAAATTAATTGAATTGGCAGGGGCAGTAGGAATCGAACCCACGGCACGCGGTTTTGGAGACCGCTGCTCTACCAGCTGAGCTATACCCCTAAGTTATGGCGGAGAAGATGGGATTCGAACCCATGCTGCCCTTATGCGAACACTAACGGTTTAGCAAACCGTCCTCTTCAGCCACTTGAGTACTTCTCCATGCTGAAATTTATGGCGGAGAGGGTGGGATTCGAACCCACGGCCCCTTTCGGAGTCACTGGTTTTCAAGACCAGCTCCTTAAACCACTCGGACACCTCTCCAACATGAGTTCTACTACTATTGTCTATCTGTTCAGACGACACTTGTTAAACAATGGTGACCCATCGGAGATTCGAACTCCGGACACCTTGATTAAAAGTCAAGTGCTCTGCCGACTGAGCTAATGGGTCATATTTGGCTGGGGTAGCAGGATTCGAACCTACGAATGCCAGGATCAAAACCTGGTGCCTTACCGCTTGGCGATACCCCAACAGCTACCCTTAGCACAAAGCTTTTAAAAAAATTGGTGAGCCCAGAGGGATTCGAACCCGCGACACACGGCTTAGAAGGCCGTTGCTCTATCCAGCTGAGCTATGAGCCCACAGTTGTAAAAAGTGGAGCGGATGATGAGAATCGAACTCACGCCATCAGCTTGGAAGGCTGAGGTTCTACCATTGAACTACATCCGCATAAAAAATTGGAGCGGAAGACGAGATTCGAACTCGCGACCCTCGCCTTGGCAAGGCGATGCTCTACCCCTGAGCCACTTCCGCAAAATTGGTCGAGGGAGATGGATTCGAACCATCGAAAGCTCAGCTAACGGATTTACAGTCCGCCCCCTTTGGCCACTCGGGAATCCCTCGAAATTGGAGCTGGTGGAGGGAATTTTCACTCCCTTCATCAACTATTTAATTGGAGCTGGTGGAGGGAATCGAACCCCCAACCTGCTGATTACAAATCAGCTGCTCTACCGTTGAGCCACACCAGCATGTTATTAGATTGAAAAAATTGGCGACCTGGAACGGGCTCGAACCGTCGACCTCCAGCGTGACAGGCTGGCATTCTAACCAACTGAACTACCAGGCCGCAAAATTTCGATTGCGCTGGCTCCGAAAAGCCTTTACAATCAATGGTGGGAGTTACAGGGCTCGAACCTGTGACCCCCTGCTTGTAAGGCAGATGCTCTCCCAGCTGAGCTAAACTCCCAAAATCAACTCTATAAAAAAATGGTAGCGGCGAGTGGAGTCGAACCACCGACCTTCCGGGTATGAACCGGACGCTCTAGCCAACTAAGCTACACCGCCACACTTATTGATTTGCAGTGCTTACGAATGCTCCCCGTCAATCACTGCAAGAGTTATATTACCAAAAATCCGCCCCCTTGTCAATCATTTTTTTCACTTTTGAGAAACTTTTTCATAATTTTTTACTCCGAATTGAATTCTACCATTGATATATCAAGCATTTTCTTATATAATATTTGAGCTGGCTTTTTCGTAAGGCAAACGATTATTTGCGCATATCTATAATCGTTAATCGTTTATAATCGCTTATAATCGCCCCTTCGAATCAGCAAATCAAAAATCAACCGTAATTAAGGAGCTTTTATGCATTCACCTGGCAGAGTTATATTTTCCATATTTGGACTTGACATAATGTGGTACGGCGTCCTCATCGGCTTCGGCTTCCTTCTGGCGACCGCAATCTCGTACTATAGGGCAAGCCGTCACGATATCAAA
Source organism: bacterium (assembly GCA_963615165.1). Classification (GTDB taxonomy): domain Bacteria; phylum Patescibacteriota; class Saccharimonadia; order Saccharimonadales; family Saccharimonadaceae; genus Nanosyncoccus. The sequence goes on from CAVEGL010000123.1 coordinate 2,243, forward strand.
CCCGACTTCCTCCTCGATCTCATCATC
>CAVEGL010000124.1:0-2257 GCA_963615165.1 bacterium
GAAATCGTGTGGGCTGGCAACAGTCTCGGAGGTTCGAATCCTCTCGCTTCCGCCATAAATAGATAAGATTTGTTTTATGAGGGGGATAAAAGATTATTAGTTTTTTATTATGGTAAAAGGAATGAATGGCTTTAGCGAAGATATACGCTTTACCCGATAAAAGAGATAGTTTGTAAGAACAGTTTATCGCGGCGATCAAAAAATACCGTTGCAGATGCACTTAATGCGCCAGAGATCCCAACTTATAAGAGCAATATTGAGGTCGTCTATGATTGTGAGTGAATTTGATGGGGATTGACTATATTTTGGAAATTGTTGCAGTAAAAAGACTTGATATACACAAAAGGCTGCCGATACTATAATTGCAGCTTTGAACAGACTATATTCAGACATAAAGTTTAGTGTTTATTTTATTTAGTTTATTTTATTTAGTTTATTTTCTGAGATCTATATGGCGCCATCTAGAGGGCAGGCGTAAGCTGATATTGCGGATATATGTTGGTTTTACCTTAACAATATTTATGAGTTTAGACATTTTGGAGAGAAAGTGGTAGAATATAAGATATAAGTAAAGTGAAGGTAGGAATAATGAAAGTAGATACCAACAGAATGAAGGCTGGGGCGCAAAAGGCGAAGGCGAAGCTGTTTAAGACTTACTATGGGAATCCAGCAAAAGATTTGAAGATAATTGCGATTACAGGTTCGGTGGGGAGCGTGACGGTGGCTCACTATGTGCATGAAATTTTGCGAGCGGCGGGGAAGCAGGTGGCAATTTTGGCTTCTGATGCGAATTTTAGGGTGGGGATTTTGCATAAATTTTTGAGTGACGCGTGGAAGGCGGGTGCAAATTATGTGATTGTGACGGTTCCCGTGGAGGGATTAAAGGATAACGTTTTTTACGGTTTGCCGATCCATGTGGCGGCGATGACGAATTTTGTGACATCCGGACTTAAAGATATGACTGCGACGGAATTTCTAAATAACGAAAAGACTTTATTTGATATGAATCCTGATATTGTGGTTTTAAATAAAGATGATTTGAATTACCCGACTTTTGAAGAATTTAAGGGGAGGGAAGCGACGGTAACTTTTGGGCAAGTCAATTCGGATGTGAAGATTTTGAATTCGAAACTTTATACGATGGGAACAGAGGCAACTTTATCGATTGCGGCGAGCGTGGTTGCGGTGGCGACTTTTGTGACGGGCGAAACAGCAGTTTCTTTCATGGCTTGTGCGGCGGCGGTGGCTGGAAGTTTGGGAATTGGCGACTCTTATATTGTTGAAGGGATCGCGAATTATGAGCCTGAGAAACAATAATTAATACCCCCGTTTGGGACATTAATTTGGAGTATCGATTTGTGGTGATTATTTGTCGCTTTTGGACTTCATGAGCTTTTTTAAGATGCGGTGCGTGACTTTAATGTCTTCAAAATCATGTGGTCCGTCGGCGCGAAGAATGGTTTTTTCGTGACCTTTACCTAAAATAAGGACTAAATCGCCGGATTTGGCAAGGTTTAAAGCGAGCTCGATAGCCTTTTCGCGATTTAATTCTTTTAGGAGGTCTTTGCCTAGGGTTTTGCCAGCTTTGACGGCGCCATCAATGAAGCCTTGAGCGATATTTTCAGGGTCTTCGTCACGGGAATCGTCCTCTGTAATAATGACGATATCGGAATTTTTAGCGAGGATTTCGCCACGAATGGGGCGAGTAGTGGGGTCGCGGCGACCTGCTCCACCGTGAACTGAAATGATACGACCTTTGGGTTTGCCGACAGAGTTATAGACTTTTTCGATGGCGTCTGGGGCGTGCGCGTAATCTACGATAACTGTGAACGATTGCCCTTCGTTGATGAGATTCATGCGGCCTTCTACGGATGGTAAAGTTGCGATACCTTCGACGATTTGCTCTTTCGAAAGACCCAACTTCTGACCTACGGTGGCAGCAGCCAAAGAATTGTAAACATTAAATTCGCCTGGGATTTGGGTGGAAATCTCCATATCACCCAGTGAATATTTTACGCCAGATACGGACAATTTGATGCTTTCTGCGCGATTTTTGCCGTTTTTTATACCATATGTGATATATTTTGGGTTAAGCTTTTTGTAATATTTGGTGGCCGCGTCGTCGGCATTTAGCACGTTGAAAGTGGATTTTTTGAATAATTTACCTTTCGCGTTGCGGTATTTTTCCATGGTTTTGTGGTAATCTAGGTGCTCGTGGGTGAGATTGGTAAAAACGGCGATTTCTACAGGGATACCA
>CAVEGL010000125.1:0-2242 GCA_963615165.1 bacterium
GTCTTAGACGGACTCTATTCGTGGACAGAATACCGAGCTTTGAAGCACGAATTTCCCAAGAATTTCACCGTTCTGGCAATCGTAGTAGATCGCAAATTGCGCTACGAAAGAGTCGCTCATCGCCCCGACCGCGCTTTTGACGGCGCCGCCATTCGCGAACGCGACCGCTCCGAAATCGAAAATCTCGAAAAAGGCGCCCCCATCGCCATGGCAGACTACTACATCTTAAACAACGGCACCGTCGAAGACGTTCAAACCGCCACCGACAAAGTCCTGAAGGAAATTAGCTTCTAGCCTAATATTCCTAAGCAGGCACGCCCAGCTTTTTGGATATAACCTGAGGAGTAGCAACCAGCACAGGGGAATTTTTAAAATTCTTCACATTGCGAGTCGCGATAAGGTCAAAGTTATTCCTCGAAGCCATAAACGCCAGAACTGCATCCTCGAAATTAAGCATTTTTGACCCCAAAGCCTGATAGCAATCCGCTTCAGCTAAGTCTATAATCCGAAAAAGTCCAAGAAAAGACTCTACATATTTGCAAGCAGATTTTTTGCTATGAAGACAATGCCCCAGATGATAATTAGCGTTCACTGGCGCGTTCGGGGTGATATATCTATCAATTTCCCCGAGCTCAACAGTCAGCAACACCGCACTAGCCATTTTGGCGAAAGGCTCGCGATTCGTGAACGCATCGATTAAAACTTCGTATCTAAGAGGACTTTCACCAAAGTTTCCCTTTAATATGCGCAAGGCGGGTCTCTTCTAATGTTGGCTGTTCGCCGGCACAGTTTTAAGAAGACGAGAAATAGAACACTTAGGCTTCCTCCTAGCACCCTCTAGCTTCGCAATAACCTTGTTATTCTTAGCAATAAAAAAGCTTTCACTCTCCGCCTTTTCCAAATAGTGACCGAGGTTTTGCTTAAACTCCGTAACCGCAATAGTATTCATCATTCCTTCTTCAAAATCATTCTAGCAAAATCGCACAAAAAGCCAAGAGTCGTACGATTTTATTTGCTTCAAACAGTTTGGCAACGGGACCCGTTCTGTATAGCGTAACTGCGCAGAAAAATTCCAGCGAACTGGTGACGGACTTTTAACCCCCCCCAATCTTTGCTTGCATTTTTTTGGGGGGGGGAGAAAGTTCGATAGAACCCGTTCAGTCCGATAAATTTTCATGATTCATTTCCCCCATACAGATATGCTATAATCATAGTATGAAAAGATTGGTATTGATAGATGGTAAATCGGTATTCTACAGAGGTTATTATGCAATGGGAAGCCTCAGCCTCCCCGACGGCACCCCCACCGGTGGCATCTACGGTTTTGCCGCCATCGCCATGGAAATCGTCCGCAAGCTAAACCCCACCAAAGTCGTCGTAGCATGGGATTCCAAAACCTCCGTCGCCAAACGCCGCGCCCTCTACCCAGACTACAAAGCCGGCCGCGTCAAGCCGGGCGAAGATTTCTATGTTCAAATTCCACTTCTCGAATCCCTAATACAGGACCTCGGCTGGTCTTTTGTCGAAATCGAAAATTACGAAGCCGACGACATCATCGGCACTCTCAGCCGCCAAGCCGACGAAACCCTAGACGAAAAAGGGAATTGCAACTACGAAACCTTCATTATTTCCTCAGACCTCGACATGCTCCAAATCGTCGATAAAAACACGCGCATGTGGCGCATTTTGAAGGGCTTCACCAACATCGAAGAAATCAACATCCCCGAAATCGAGCAAAAATATGGCATCAAAAAGTCCCAATTCCTAGATCTAAAATCCCTAAAAGGCGACAATTCCGACAATATCCCAGGAGTCCCAGGCATCGGCGAAAAAACCGCCGCCAAATTGCTCGGCGAATTCGGTACACTCGACGGCATCTATCAAAATCTCAGCCAAATCACCGGTTCCACCAAAACCAAACTCGAAAACGGCAAAGATTCCGCCTATCTCTCGAAACAACTCGCTCAAATTATGTTTGACGCCCCCATCAGCTTAGCCAAAATCCCCGATTTTACACTAGATAGGGTAAAAGTCGCCCAAAGCCTGCAAATTCTGCGCTTCAACACGCTGATCAAAAAATTTAACCTAGGCGGTTTGGAGCTCAAAGCCGGCAAACCCTCGCACAGCTACGCCGACGAGCTAGACACCGAGTTGGATCCAATCCTTCGTCAAATGGAAAAAATCGGCATGCTCATCGACCGCGCCTATTTTGCCAACCTCAAAGCCGAGTTTACAGAGAAAG
>CAVEGL010000126.1:0-443 GCA_963615165.1 bacterium
TCCTTGGGCTCAGCAACAATTTCGTATTCAACCCAGCCGTCGCTCTCATGATGGACATCTTCCCATCTTCTGGCGAAAGCTTTGGGGAAGTCTTTGGCGGAATCTGCCAAGCTCTTGCAATCTATGCACTATTCCCTATGATTGGAGGTGTCATCGGCTTCTACTTATCCGATTTCACAGCCAAGCTCTCAAGCAACGCCAAGTAGTAAAATCTCCCCTCGCTAGAGGGGATTTTTTGTTTTCGCTAGATATTTCCCATTCTCCGAAGATATAAAACGTCGCATTTCACCGCATCCTAAACGAAAAATTTGCAACCATCACATCACCGCATCCGCACCTTCAAATCAATCAGTGGTTACCAAACAGACAACAAACGTAAATCTCCACACGGAAGCATCTGGCAAATCCCCCATTTCAATTATGTTAGCAACATCCCGACCCGC
>CAVEGL010000126.1:453-2194 GCA_963615165.1 bacterium
CCTCTGGCACCATCACTTCCTCCACGAAAATCTCGTAAATTTTCTCCGTCACTCTCGGCATAAATGGCAACAACTCCTTGCAAACTTTCAGCAATTCCAGTATCAGCCCTTGTAGGCATTTTTCCAACTTTTTCATCTCTTGATTCTTCGCCAACATCCAAGGTTTCTCTTCATCAATCTTGCGATTTATATCCTGCACCTTCCCCCAAACCAAATCAAAAGCTTTCGAGAATTCAAAACGATCCATCAGCTCTTTATATTCAGCAGAAAATTCAATCCCCTCCGCCGCTCCTAGCTTAACTTGATTTTTCTGCGCCAGAGTAGCGAGTCGCTGCACCAAATTCCCCAAATCGTTCGCTAATTCATTATTGTAAGCATTCTCAAACTTTTCCCAAGTAAAATCCGAATCCGCAAAAGTATCCACATGGCGCAAAAAGAAATATCTAAACGCATCAAGTCCGTGTTTTTCTAGCACCGCTATCGGGTCAACCACGTTGCCAATCGTCTTCGACATTTTCTGTCCACCTGACAACACCATTCCGTGCGAAACTATCGTCCGCGGTAAAGGCAAATCTAGCCCCAAAAGCATTGCTGGCCAAATAATCGCGTGAAATCGCAAAATGTCTTTCCCCACAAATTGCACCTTAGCCGGCCACCAACCATCCAATTCCTCTTGTGGATATCCCAAAACTGTCAAATAATTCGAAAGCGCATCGATCCACACATACATCACCTGAGTCTCGTCATTAGGCACCGGCACACCCCACTTCAATTGCGATGTTGGCCGCGAGATCGACACATCTGGCGTATCTTCGAGCAATTTCAATATTTCTGCCTTCCGAAAATCTGGCAAAATCAACATCTCGTCCGACAAAATCGCTGCTCTAATTTGCTCTTTAAAATCACTAATTCGCAAATAATAATTTTCTTCGCTTAATTTGTCGTAAGCTTTCTGATGGTCTGGGCAAATTCCGTGATGCTCTTCACACTCTTTATCTGTCACAAAACGCTCGCACCCCGTACAATACCACCCCTCATAAGTCGCCAAATAAATATGCGGCTTCAACTTTTGCCAAATCTCTTGACAACGCCGTATATGTTCCACATCCGTCGTTCGTACATAATCCGTATAAGACACCCCCAACTTCGCAATAAAATCCCGAAATACTTGCGCATTTTTGTCAACATATTCTTGTGCCGAAACCCCCAAATCTGCCGCCTTCTGCCAAATCTTCCCACCGTGTTCATCTGAGCCAGCCTGCAAACGCACCTTGTCACCTCTCAATCGAAAATACCGCGCCGCCGTATCGGCAAGCAAATAATCCATCGCGTGTCCAATATGTGGCACGCCATTCATATAAGGAATGGCTGTTGTCAGATAAATTTTTTCCATACTTATATTTTATAACACTTCGCAAGTATAATCAATCCCCTCAAATTCCGCCAAAATCTCGCTCGCAGCCTTATCCTCAATATCGGCAGTATTGATTTCTAGAATCGGCGTCTCGCTTGCGACAATCTCTTCTGGCGAATAAGATTCCGTCGCCGCGCTCTCATCTTCGCCACTATCAGCTGAACTCAGATTATTTGCAACCGTCACCTCATAAAGCCCCCCTTCTTCGTCAAACATCATCGTCACGTCCAGCTCGCCCGTCGTGGCGCCATAATCAGCCAATTCATCAGCCGTCAAACTCCGCACGCATTCTACCATGTCGACTCCCCCACCTCCCCCACCGGTAGG
>CAVEGL010000127.1:0-2178 GCA_963615165.1 bacterium
GGAAATGTGGATTCAGATTTTGGCGCGCCCGATTGCGGACGATTGGCACAAGAGCACTACAGATAAGTGGGTAAAACGCATTAAATCCGGTAAAAAATCGTTTTTGGAGGCTAGCGGACTTGATTGGGGTTGGCTAGTAGAAGCTTTTGCGGCACTTTTTCGTCCGCCTGCCGGTGGGACGAATTCCGAGACGAAGATAGAGCTTTCGGAGCGCGCCAAAACGCAAGTTGCTAAAGCCGAAGAGAAAGCCACCAAGCTTGGCTATGATGTCAAAATCCGCTTGGTTTATTTGGGGCAGAATGACACGGACGCTAAGCTCAATATGCAGGCGCTCGTGGGGACTTTTAAGCAATACAATTCGACGAATTTGAACGGCTTTAAACAGATTGGCGGAAGCTTCAATAAAGAAGATTTGGACGCTTATAAAATGCGGCAATTTTCGGGGCGTGGTTTTATTTTGAATATCTCCGAGCTGGCCAGTGTTTATCACTTGCCGCATACTTCTGTGGAAACTCCAAATATCGTCTGGGCGACCTCCAAAACTGCTGAACCGCCAGCCAGATTGCCAGTCTTAACTGGTGTAAAATCCGAAGATGAGAATATTTCAGCTTTTGGGCTAACGAATTTTCGGGGCATCAATCATCAATTTGGCATGCTGAGACGCGACCGCTCACGCCATATTTATATTATTGGGCAAACCGGAGCAGGAAAAAGTGGGCTCCTAGAATTATTGGCGCTTTCGGATGTTTTCCATAATCAAGGTTATTGTATTATCGACCCGCATGGTGATTTTGCGATTGACAATCTGCGTTTTGTGCCAGCTTCTCGCGTGAAGGATGTAATTTATTTTAATCCTGCGGACACGGCTTTTCCGATGGCATTTAATCCGCTCGAAGTTACTGACCCATCCCGCAAGCCAAATATTTGTTCGGAGGTGATTGGCGTCCTGAAACGGATGTTTGGAGACTCTTGGGGTCCACGGCTCGAGCATATTTTGCGCTATACGCTTCTGGCTTTGCTCGACAGACCCGAGACGACATTGCTCGATATTTCTCGGCTTTTGACGGATAAGGATTTTCGTAAAGAGACTTTGGACTACTGCAAGGATGTGACGGTTTTGCAATTTTGGAAACATGAATTTGGACAATGGAACGATAAACAGGTTAACGAATCTATCGCGCCAGTACTAAACAAGGTGGGGGCTTTTACGGCTAATCCGATTATCCGTAATATTATCGGGCAGCCAAAATCTTCGTTTAATATTCGCGAAATTATGGATGAAGGGAAGATTTTGGTCGTGAATTTATCTAAGGGGCTGATTGGCGAAGACAATGCGGCGATTTTGGGCTCGTTCTTGGTCACCAAAGTGCAGCTCGCGGCGATGTCGCGTTCGGATATTCCAGAAGTCAAGGACCGTCGCCCGTTTTATCTGTACGTGGATGAGTTTCAGAATTTTGCCACGGATTCGTTCTCGGTAATTTTGTCGGAAGCACGAAAATACGGACTCAATCTGACCGTAGCTAACCAATACGTTTCTCAGATGACGGACTCTGTGCGTGATGCGGTATTTGGCAACGTCGGAACTACGATATCTTTTCGGGTCTCAGCGGACGATGCGCCGATTTTGTCAAAACAATTTGAGCCGATCTTTGAAGCACAAGATTTATTACAGCTAAACAATCGTAATTTTGTCATTTCGATGATTATTAACGGAGAGAAGGTACCGGCTTTTTCGGCCACAACTTTGTCTATACCGCAAACTCCGGCAGATAATTTTGATGCCATTGTGGCATATTCGCGCGAACATTTTGCCAAGCCTCGCCTGGAAATCGAAGAAAATATCCGCGCCACGATCGAGCAATCCGAAAAATACAAAAAAGAACTTTCTGATTCCGGACGACAAGAGGAGCCGAAATTGATAATCTCTACCAAAAAGAAACCGGCTACGTTAAACTCTAAGACACAAAAGGCGAATTACTCTAGCAATACTGAACAAAAACCGAACTTAAAAACCTCTGATTCGACACGCTCTACAAAAGAACGTCTAAGCCCGAATCAAACTACGGGAAAGACGAGCTTGGGACTAAAGGATTTAGCCAATCTAGTTAGAGGGCGGACAGGGGGGCAGCAAGTGGGGAATTTGGGGGGCACGCCAGAACCGCTTGAACGCACCAAGAC
>CAVEGL010000128.1:0-2168 GCA_963615165.1 bacterium
ACCTCTACTTTACCACCTACAATCTCTTTCGCTACGCTGATGGCGTAATTTGCTTTTTCGAACGTTGCGCTAACTTTTACATCAGCCTCAGGCATGGTGAATTTGTTGTCTTTTACGTCGATTGGCGTTTCGCCATTCATCACTTTCAGCGAGCCTTCTACCAATTGATAACCTTTGGCAGGTGTAACAGTGAGTGTAATCACATTATCTTTCACTGCCGTTGTTTTGCTGGCTTTCACTTCGCCATTGGCAATCTCGTCGATACTGATGTTGTACAGTTTGTTGAATGTAACGGTAACCGTAACTTCGCCATCGGGCATAGCAAATTTTTTGTCCTTCACTTCAATATCCTTTTCGCCCTGTTTGGCTACTATTGTGCCAAGTTCGTAACCCTCTTTTGCTATAGCTGTAATCGAAATTTCAGTACCTTCGATGGCAGTTTCTACATTCGCTTTTGCTTCGCCAGCATTTGCGTCTGGAAAAACATTCACAGTGATTGCGTTCAGTTTCTTAACCTCCACCTCGATGTTGACATTGGCTTGTGGCATGGTGAATGAGTAAGCGCCGCCTTCGCCAGCGGTGAGTGCTATAGCTTTGCTATGCTCTACAACATAGCCACTCAACAATTCGGGAGTATTGCCTTCGTAGTTTTTCAGTTTACCATACACCTTCACTTTGTCGCCTTTAGCAAGAGCGTTTGAAGATGTGAAAATTGCGTCGTCAATATACTTAACGCTGTAAATCTTTATCGATTTTTTGCCATCGTTGAGTTTGAATGTACCCGTTGACTGCTTCATTGTCCAATCCGAGACTGTACCAGAAATCAGATAATACTCGGTAGATTCTTCATTTTTCGACATTTTTTCAATCTTTGCCAAAGCATCGGCTACACTGATTTCGGTAGCAGTACTTACATCGTTAGTGCCTTTCACAGCCTCTTGATAGGCGTTGACCGATTGCAGAACATAGCCATCTACAACCTGAATGGTAGCAGTAACCTTACTATCCCACTCTACAGGCGAAGCTGGATCAAGTTTCGACACAGCCAATACACCAGCAGGTGCCGAGATATTTGCAGAGTATTTAATCTTCTCAAACTCGGCAGAAATTGTAACACCAGCCTCCGGCATGGTGAATTTGTTGTCATTTACGTCGACTGGCGTTTCGCCATTCATCACTTTCAGCGAGTTTTCTACCAATTTATAACCTTTGGCAGGTGTAACAGTAATGGCAACCTCTTCGCCCCAAGCTACAGGCGAGGTTTTGTCTGCTGTAACTTTGCCGCCCTCTAAAGTAGGCAAAGTAAGAGTGTATTTAATCTTCTCAAACTCGGCAGTAACCGTAACATCGCCTTTAGGCATGGTGAATTTGTTGTCTTTTACGTCGATTGGCGTTTCGCCATTCATCACTTTCAGCGAGTTTTCTACCAATTTGTAGCCATCGGCAGGATTAACAGTAATGGTAATTTCTTCGCCCGCAATGGCAGTGTTTGCACTAAACGTAAAACTGCCGTTCGCAATGGCAGCATCTTGCGTTACAGCGTACTCCTTTGCAAAAGTGGCAGTAACCGTAACATTGCTGGCAGGCATGGAAAATGTTCTTACATTTTCATTAAGACTAATGGTCACAGATTGATCACTAGCATCTTTTGCGGCCACATCCTTCAGTCTGTAGCCTTCAGCAGGATTAACGGTAAGCGTAACCGTTGCCTCTGCTACGGCAGATGCAGGATCAGCCGTAATTGTGCCACCTTCGGTGGGACTTGCCACGCAAGTCACCGTGTAGGTCACCCCTTCTTGAGCCGTGACACCTAGTGCCATCAGACCCAATGCAATCAAAAAGAGAAATCTTTTTTTCATGATTTTGTTTGTTTAAAATGTTAATATTAAGTTTGTTATTTTTGCCTCGAAATAAAATGGCAACACGCAAAACAATAAATATGGTATCGTAAAAAAGCATTTTTCTGCCATTGGCAGGGCACCTTGCGGTTATTTGGTCTATTTTTGTAGCGAAATCAGGCTGCAAAGGTAGCAATTTTTTTGGTTCTGCAAAATTTTTCGCAAAAAAAAGCATTTTTCGCAAGTGAAGTTAGCCTGCAACACAGAAAAATTTATAGATTTCTAGGTTTCTGATTAAAAGGTTTCAGGTTGCAGGTTGCGCATTCCACA
>CAVEGL010000129.1:0-2152 GCA_963615165.1 bacterium
ATTCTTTTGTAGGAACAATTTCCGCAAATATTACAGACTTTGACAGAATGGAAATTTCAAATGCATCGACAAATGTAGCCTTTGAAAAAGCGTTCAATGTTTCCGTTTTACAGGTGGCAACGGAAGCGAAAGCGACTCTTGCCGAAGGAACGTCTTTTGAAAAGCTCGTACTTGCGTTCGGCTCCGACTTTTCGCAAGGTACCGAAGGGAATGTAGACCTCGAAACGATTTTCGGCTCGTCAACTTCCATTGTACTTAGCTCATTGCAGGAGGAAACAGGTGCAACGCTTACGATAAAAGACAGTAGCGGTCAGGAATGGTCATTGGCAAGCGAGGATATTTCGGGTAATACGCTTTCGTTTGTTGTAGGTTCGCAGGTTCCTGAACCCTCTACATACGCGGCAATATTCGGCGCTTTGGCGTTGGCGTTTGCGGCATACCGCAGAAGAAAGTAGATTCCATTATTTCAAAGTAAAGAAGAGCCTTTCGGGTTCCGAAAGGCTCTTCTTGTTTACTGTCGAAAGTTTTCGACTAGCTTTTTTGAGATAAAAATGTCTAACGTACATATTTTAAAGCAAATCAAACAAAAGCAATAGGTCTACAATTTGCAAAGTAGGGCGTAATAGCTTGTTATGTTCTTATAAAATGCCAGCAATTTATGGAAGTATCTGCTTGGTATAAAACGCATTGTATCAAATTTCCTACAATCTAAAATTGAATTTTGAATTGTAGGAAGTTTTGCTTGACGATAGTTTAAAATTGCCGATAATTTAAAATCGAATTTTGAATTGTAGGAGATTTTATGTTTATTGAGCGTAATATCAAGGAGGCTTTCGAGCGCGTTAATTCGTTTTTCCCCATCGTGCTGGTAATCGGGGCGCGACAGGTAGGTAAAAGCACTTTCTTGCGGAAAGTTGCAGAGCCGTCGCGTAAATACGTCTCGCTCGACCCGCTTGACGTTCAAAAACAGGCTCGCGAAGATCCGCGACTATTCCTTGCAAACAATTCCGCTCCAGTGATATTTGACGAAATCCAGAATGTTCCCGAACTATTGCCGTATATAAAGGCTGTCGTTGACGAAGCCCGCCAAACCTCTCCCGAAAAGGCAAAGGGAATGTTTTGGCTTACTGGTTCACAGCAATTCCATTTGATGAAGGGCGTGTCGGAATCGCTTGCGGGGCGCGTCGGCATATTAAATCTTTACGGGCTTTCGAACGCCGAACTTGACGGACGCAAATCACAACCGTTTTTGCCCGATATTTCGCTTCCGAGCGTTCCCGTAAAATCGCCCATCGAAGTGTTCACGAGGATTTGGCGCGGGTCGTATCCCGAAATCGCAACATCAAATCCCGACACGAATATTTGGTCAGCATTCTTCCAGTCGTATATCCAGACCTACCTTATGCGCGACGTTCGCGCGTTGACGCAGGTTGCCGACGAGCACAAATTCTACGATTTCCTCCGCGCGGTTGCCGCCCGCACGGGGCAAATGCTGAACTATTCAAGTCTTGCCCGCGACGCCGATATTTCGCAGCCTACAGCTAAAAGCTACCTGAGTATTTTGGAGACTTCTGGCATCGTAAAATTGCTGTATCCGTATTCGCGAAATAAAACCCGCAATATGGTTTCGACGCCGAAACTGCATATGCTCGATACGGGGCTTGCCGCATTTTTGACGGGCTGGACTTCGCCCGAAGTGCTGATGAATGGCGCAATGGCGGGCGCGTTTTTCGAATCGTGGTGCGTTGCTGAAATCCTTAAAAGCTATGTAAACGCGGGAGAAACCCCCAATTTTTATTATTACCGCGACAAGGATAAAAACGAAATCGATCTCGTGATAGAGCGCAACGGCAAAATCTACCCCGTTGAGTTTAAGAAAGCCGCCACTGTCTCAAAGGCGGACGTAAAACACTTCAATAAACTCGCCGACTTAAAAACGCCGGTCGGCACAGGCGCCCTAATAAGCCTCTACCCCGACTCAATCCTAATAAAAGACACCGTAAAAACAATCCCCGCATTCGCGCTGTAAGGCGGAGTCGCGATTATAATGCGTAAAAAGTCCCCGACGCACTCATCTTGCTTTATTTGAACGGAATAAGTCGGGGGCACCGGTTGTTTTAAGATTCCGAGCGCAACATATCCGTATTTACCT
>CAVEGL010000130.1:0-2119 GCA_963615165.1 bacterium
AATTCCAAACGACGGATGCCGAACATTTATCACCGACGAGGGAACAGTTTCAAGATGTTCACGGCTTAAACAAGATCCGGCAGATACTCCGGCAGTGGTACTATGTGGATTTTTCGTACGCTGATAACCGACTTTGCATGTTTTTGGAACGGTATTTTTCGCCGAAACTCGTGCGGTGGTTTGCATTTCACTGTTATTGTCTCACGATGTTTGCCATTTTTGCGACGTTGGCGATAATGCTCTTTTCGTATGCGGGCGATTTGGTGGATATAGTGTTCAATAATGTTCACGCAGTGTCCGGTGCAAACGCAAATGGGGGGATATAATGGTGGTGACGATAGAACAGATGGAACAGGTCAACCAGATCGCCTCACAAAGTGGCGTGTTTTTGGGTTTTTTAGGCGGGGTTGTCAAAGCCATTACCTCCGCAAAAGGAACGTTTGACGCTATCGGAAAGATGGTGGTCGGGTCAATCGTCGCATGGGTATCCGCCCCGTTTGCGCAGTCGCATTTCCCGCAGGAAGTGCTGCCGATTATGGTATTTCTTTTCGGATACGGCGGGACGGAGTTGGTCAATTTTATTCAAGGACTAGCCCAAAAAATTCTTGCGGGTAAAATTGAATTGCTGTTGAACAAGATAACCACAAAAGGAGATAATAAATGATGTTATCCGATACTTTACCGACTTCGCTTGCGATCGGCGGTTGGGTCGTCGCCGGTGTTTTAATGGTCGCAGGGGCGGCGGGGTATTTGTACTATTCTACGAAATTGCAAGATCTGCGGCAACTGAATTCCGCTTTGCAACACACGGCGGAACAAAACACGCTCACGATCCAAAAATTGACGGCGGCGTCCCATAACGCCGATCGTGTTCTTTTGGAACGGGAAAAAGAAATCGAGCAACTGAGATCCCAAACGCAAACAATAAAAACGGAGATAAAAGAGATTTATGTTAAAGAACCGGAAACCAAAAATTGGGCAGATACCGAAATTCCGAAGTCAATTATTTTGCAGTTGCAAGGGGAAGGGAACAATGGGAATAATCAAGCTGATACTTCTACCGGTGATGATGAGTCTGGTGTTGACCGGCTGCGGGCGAATTGAAACCGTCACCGAATATGTCACCGTTCCCATCTTGCCACCCGAAGTAATGTTGACCGAAGTCAAATCCCCCTCGGCGGCAAATTTACGCACGAACGGCGATTTGATAGAGTATATTTTAGAGTTAAGGGATGCACTGTCCGAAGCCAATGCAAAACTCAGGGCGATTGGGAAGTGGAGATTTTTGAATGAAAATAATGAAAATAAGGATTAAACACACCCCCCGTCACATAAGGCAGAAAAAATCTGTTTTTATGCGACGGGGAGGTGTTAAACTTAGGATAAATCTTTGATTATTGATGTGTTTTAATCCACTGGTCAACTTCCGTGCGTTTCCACCGCCGTTTCAAATTTTTCCCGCCATTCGCATTGTCCCCAAACACTATCATTTCAGGGAAATCCGGCAGTTTTTTGGCATTTATCCAATTTTGCAAGGTATAATTTGAACATTCAAATAACTTGCACAGGTCTTTTGACGTGTAAAACAAACTTTCAAGCATATTTGGCATAAACTCCCCCTTTTATTTGCCCGCCATAACTTGATATTCAAGCCCCTTCCCCAGCCGCTCTTCACAGATTTGAACGGCGGCGGTATAATCACTGTCGTGTGCCACGCTGTTGGTCAATCCGTGAATGATACCGGCGACGGAATACTTCGGGAGTATCTCGCAGATGACGTACAGAAAGTCGGTATTTTTATAATTATCATACGCAAGGCTAATCTGTATCCTTTGCGGGGTATTCATCAAGCAGTTGACAAAGTTTTCTGCGTAATATCCTGTAAAGGTATATCCTCTGCCAAAATCGGCTTTGCTGTCATAGTACGACAGTGGCATATTGCTGTTGTTGACGTATTCCACCAATCTGTGAAATAAAGTGGTACGTCTCTCGGCTCTGCGTGCGTTCAACTTCCAAACGTCTCTCATAATTTCATCCTTCCTTGCTACTCTCGGTAGCGGTTATAGGTTCTTGCTCTTTCTCTGGGGATTTTCCCCGTCGTTGTTGAAAAGCAATATAT
>CAVEGL010000131.1:0-2096 GCA_963615165.1 bacterium
CCGTACGAGAACGTGTGGATGGATTACCTCCTTTCTTGAGAAGGAATTGATGCGCCTGCAACCGAAAGGGAACAGGTAGCTAGGTCGGTTACGGTTGTGTTAATAAGCTTATAACATAACATTATCTGAAAAGACGTAACATTAAGCTTCTAAAACCAACGATGGATTGCACAACTAAGTTGTTAAACAGAGATTGCCTTCGGGCAATTTTTTGTTATATCGATTTCAACATGGAGCAAGCACGAATATTCCGGAAATGCGAAATGTGTAGTCAAGACTAAAAATAAAAAGCCCCAATCGGCATTGTCGGAATGAATAGCCCCAGCAAGACACTCGCCGATAAATCATTTAAAATCAGAAGTATTTATACGAAAATATGTATCTATACCCCTGTTCATCCAGAAAAACTAAAACGATTTTAGCCTTTAAAGCTTTAGCTTCCGCGGTGGATAAAAACCAAAAAGCGGCTCATACAAAAATCAAAGATACCGTCACCGATTAGCGCTTATCGCCCTTTTCCAATGCAAAGTGTCATCCTGCAAACGCTGCTCCAACTTTTCTAGATTAGACTGCGCAACTTCGGACAGCGGAATATCCAAATATCTAGCAATCGCCGCAACATACCATAATGTATCGCCGAGCTCTTTTTTCAGGTCGAGCTTTGCGTCTTCGCCGATCGTCCCGCTCTCATCTCGAATGCATTTTTTAAATCTATCAGCAACCTCGCCCGCCTCGCCGACTAGCCCCAAAACCTTCTCCACTAAAAAAGGTGATTGTGGGTCGCATATCGCTTCGAAAAAATCATATTTCTTAGATTTATTTTGATATTCATCCAAATTCATTCCTGCCTCCTTTTGCTTTATTATATCATAAGTGGTATAATAAAACTATGGAAGATACGCGAAATTTGGTCGACGAGTACAAAAATCTCACTAATGAACAAATTTTTTCCGCACTAAACGAAAAACGTAACCCTCTAGAAATTGCCATCGAAAACGTTGAACACGATTTTAATATCGGCTCGATTGTGCGTACAGCTAATTCTTTTAACGTGTCAAAAGTCCACATCGTCGGCAAAAAGAAATACAATCGCCGTGGCGCCATGTGTACAGACAAATATCTCGAAATTATTCACCATACGACCATCGAAAGTTTTCTAAAAACTCAAAATAACAGGGAATTGGTCGCCATTGAAAACAACACTCCCCGCGCTCAGCCGCTAAACGATAAAATTTTTACTCAGGCGACCACCCTAGTTTTTGGCTCCGAAGGCAGCGGTATTTCGCCAGAGTTACTCGAAAAAACCCAAGATGTTCGCTTTATCGAGAGCTTTGGCTCCACGCGCTCAGTTAATGTCGGCGTCGCCGCCGGGATAGCGATGTATGAATACACGCGCCAAAATATCCTCTAAGCCGAGCTGTCGTCCCTCCTTTTTCCGCCGTGTCAACGTTCTCCATCCGTGGCTAAAAATCGCCATGGTCATCACAGTAATTTGGGGAATTGTCGTAGAATTGCATGCCGCCGCCAAGCATTCTATCACCGAATCCGCTAGCATCATCATGTGTGCGCCCATGCCAAAGCACCCAAAATCCACCAGTCGCACCATCGCCAATAAAAAACTAGTAGCACTCACCTTCGACGACGGTCCGTCGCCGGCAACCACACCTCAGCTCATCGAAGTATTATCCCAAAAAGACGCTGTGGCAACCTTTTTTATGGTCGGAGATCGGGCGAATAGCCATCCGGAAATTGTCAAACTTGCTCAAGAAAACGGCAACGAAATCGCCAGCCACACCATGCATCACACCAACCTAACTCGTCTAACCTCCTCCCAGATTGCCGCCGAAGTTCAAGATTCCATCAATGTTATCTCGTCAATTGCAAACACCAAAATCAGATTCACCAGGCCACCATATGGCAACGTCAATTCAGAAGTCCGTGCTAACGCTAAAACAACGCTTATTAACTGGTCTGTCGATACTCTAGATTGGCAAAATCGTGACCCGACCGCTATCGTCGAAAACGTCAAATCCCAAGTACACGACGGTGCAATTATTCTCATGCACGACATTTATCAAACGTCGGCAGACGCCGTC
>CAVEGL010000132.1:0-2068 GCA_963615165.1 bacterium
CCCTCCGTTTTCGCACTAAAAGTCCGCGCCTGCGCCCCAAAATTCCTCGTCTGCGCCGCAATCCTCGAGTCGTTATATCCCTTAATCCTCTGTCGATTTCGCTCCATCGCTTCTCTCTCCGCAAAACTCCGCGTCGAACTCGCCCCCATATTATTCCCATTTTGCGCCACCCCATAACCCGACGAATGCAAAAACTCACTCTTTTCTCCCCTAATCACAAATTTCGAAAATAAACCCATAAACCTCCTATTTTGGCAATAGCAAAAACGCCACCGTCCCCGCTACTGCCCCCAAAATTATCGTTACAATAACGCCTATTATCGGCTCCACTTTCGACTCTTTCGGCGCCTGCGAAATCACCTTGGTTTTGACATCTTCCCGAGAATCCGACGGCTTAAGATTACCCATCAAAGGCTCAAATTGTCCATGATACACATTCTTCGAAAGCGGCCGTTTCGGTAAATTTGCCTGATTGATAAACGGCGACTTCGGCACACTATAAACCGCCCGCCTATCATTTTGCGTTTTTTCCACCTCCGCCTCAGTCTCTATCACCTTAGCCACCTTGCGTGCTCGCTGCCCCACTTTTTTCGCTTTCAGATTCCGAAGCTCCGAATTTGCCCCCTCAGAAACCACCACGTCGCCCCTAGTATCCGTCATTCCTCGCCTCGCTGCAGGATCCACCCCACAATTTACCCCACGCATAGCAGACGCCGTAGCGCCCGACAAAGGGCGTTTTGGAACCTCAGTTTTCACAAATCGCGCCGACAAATCCTCCGTCACCCCCAAAGTCTGACTATTTCTAGAAACAATCGCCGCACGTGCCCCTTGACCAACCTGAGCCTTCGAAATCGGCATCTGCACTTGTCGCACTTCCTGCACCTGCTCCGTCACCATCGTGCGCACAGAAGTGACCACTTTCTGGTCTGATCTTTTCTTTGTCGGTATAAAATCGATATATTTCCCGCTCATGCTCTAACTCTTTTTGCCACCTCAATTATGTCAATAAATTCATCCAAAACTAAACTTGCGCCACCCACCAAAACCCCATTTATCCCAGGAATTGTCAAATACGCCCCCACATTAGATGGCTTCACGCTTCCGCCAAAGAGCATTGGCACACTTTCTGCCGTCTTTTTTCCGTAAATCTCCGTCAAATTATGCCGCACCAGCTCCACGATTTCCACAATTTCGTCTGGAGTAGCAATTTTCGCCGACATATTCGAAGAAATCGCCCAAACTGGCTCATAAGCAATAATTACTTTATCAATATCCTCCTCCGATACTTCCGACAACCCACCTATCAGCTGATCCCGAATCACATCCGCCGTCTCGTTAAAAGCCCTGTCCGACTCCGTCTCGCCAATACATAAAATTGGTGTAATCTTATTCCGAATCGCCGCCGCCACCTTCTTCGCAATCATCCGATCATTGTTGCCATATAACCCCCGTCGCTCCGAATGTCCCACGATCACATAATCACAAATCCCCTTCAACTGCGAAAAACTCACCTCACCCGTATAGGCCCCATAATCATGATAAAACGCATTCTGCGCCGCCAATTTCATCTTATGTTTATCAATCTGCAAAGATAACGACTGCAGAGCAATCAAAGAAGGCGCGACCACCACTTCTATGCCCCTATAAATCGGCAGTTTTTTTAGCAATTTATGCAGATAAATCGAAGATTCACCCACATTAAAGTTCATTTTCCAATTTCCCACAATATAAGTTTTCATAACCCCATTATAGCACAATTTTTTATTCAGCCATTTAATTATTCAAGTTTTTATCAAACCAAATCCAAAGCGACTCGCCCTACACCTCCAACCAGATAGATAACCATCAATAATGTGCCCGTCCTACCCCTGCTAACCGAAAAACCCGCCAATTCTAACCAGTTTCCAAAAACGCATTAAATTAAATTGCACACAAAACCACAAAACCATGCTAAAATAACCCCATGAAAAAGATTTTATCATTTGACGTAGACCAAACATTAAATATCGCTAAAACCCCCATCCCGGACGAGATTGCTGACCTCCTCATGACATGCCTTAAGCATTTC
>CAVEGL010000133.1:0-2052 GCA_963615165.1 bacterium
GGTGTGGGTTCCGACTAACTGAGTATCTTTCTGGCTGAAAATGTAGAGCGGGAGCGTGAATGACATTTTTGATTGCGTGGGACTCGTATGTAAAAATATCATACGGCTAAAGGCGCCGGCAGAACCACCCTCGGCCGAGCAAAGCGAACGGCGAACCTATCGGAACGGTCAGGAACATACATTTTTTTGTCTCCGAATCTAAACAACACAACCACGAACGTCATTCTATGCCGCCCGCCTTACCTAAACCGTTAAGATTGTCTGCAATCATGTTACAGGCAACCGTCGTTTGCCCCTTCTAGGCAGTTGGCGCTAGCCGCAATTATATTATGACTACGCCCCGCCCTGTCGAGTCTCCCAGCAAAAATATTTTTTGCAATTGAGCGAAACTATGAATAGATTCTGACGGATGCATTTCCCTGTTTTTGGTTCCTGACATCTATTGTCTGTGTTAATATTATTGGGCGCAACAAAAAATGCCCCAGAGTGAACTCTGAGGCGGAGGGGCACTAAGTGATTTTTACGTCACGGACGGTGTATCGGTTATTACCATCTGCTCAACGATAAAGCGTATATCATGATAGTTCCGAATCTCCATCCCTCACGCCCAATTCCGTCAGGTAGCAGTAGGCTGGAATCGAATCATATTTTATATTTTTCGCTCGCCGCCCTAGTAGCTTCCTCTGCTACCTTCAGGGGGAGAGCTTCCCTATTTGCCCTGTTCAGCGGGATCAATTTTCCGCTTCACTGTTTTCCGAACCTTCTTAGTATGGTCTAGGCTGTTCAGAAAATACCCTAAGCTTTTCATTGTCTTTTTCACCTTCTCGCTCACCCATCGCGGGCTTTGTTTTTATTTTTGCGACCCGCATACAAGTGGAATTGGAGATAATCTCCGAATGATTAAGTCTTAATGTGCGGGTAGACAATAGCTTATCTCTTTATTATAACATGAGCCGTCTATTTTGTCAATAGTAGCAACACTTCTGGCTATTTGATACTATGCGCAAAGTTGCACGTGGCTAGAATTTGGAGAAGAATTTCTTGAAAAATTGTGGAGATTTGGGTATTTTGAGAAGTTTTTGGGGCTTTTTGGACGAAACTGAAGTAGTCTGACTGTCTGCGGCGGCGAGCATCGCCAATCCTACGGCGGTGGCGAATTCGGGCTTTTCTACGGCATCAGAGACGCCACCGAGGGCGCGGGGCACGCCGATTTTAACGGCGGCTTCTAGGGCGAATTTGGCGAAGAGGTCGATATCGCGCATCTTGGCGCCAGCGCCGACCAAGATGATACCCTCGGGGAGGCGCTGGTCGTATTTGGCGGTTTTGAGCCTTTTACGGATTTCGGCAAAAATTTCGTCTAGGCGGGCTTCGACTACGGCGTCAACCTCTTTGCGATCAAAAACGCGCTCGCCTTTGCCTTCTTTGCCGATTTTAATGACTGGTGGCTTTTCGATGGTAAAATTACCTGTGACGAAGCGAACTTTGATTTCTTCGGCGAGCTCAGGCTCGATGGCGAGGACGATGGCGAGATCATTAGTGATATTGTTGGAGCCGGCGGGGATGACGCTAACGTATTGCAGGTCGCCTTCTTCGTAGATGGCGATAGAGGTGGTCGCGGCACCGAGGTCGATGACGGCTACGCCGTTTTCTTTTTGGCGGTCGGTCAAAACGGCGTGCGCGGCGGCGACGACGCTAGGAACGAGACGGGTGGCTTGGACGTCGGCGGCGGTTGTGGCTTTTTTGAGATTTTCGTAATTAGGGGCGAGGGCGGAGATAACATTTGCACGCATTTCGAGGCGAGCGCCAGACATGGCGATGGGGTCCTTAATGCCGCCTTGGCCGTCTAGAGCGTACTCTAGCGGGATGACATCTATAACGGTGCGATTGGCTGGGATGCGGCCGCTTACGGCGACATCTTCGACGCGAGCTAAATCGTCTAGGTTGATCTCGTGTTCGGCGGTGCCAATGGCGATCATGCCTTCGGTGCGCGTCGAAAGAAGGCTGGGACCGTTAATGGAGACAAAGGCCGAGCGGACGTCGTAACCGCCCATG
>CAVEGL010000134.1:0-2051 GCA_963615165.1 bacterium
GACCAAAGCTGATCGTATCCATGGGCAACGTCGATGCCATGGTGACAAACCTCAAACTCTCGACCCGCACCGAAAAACGCCTCAAAATTAAGAGTCTAGATAGTTTGCCCGCTACTCAGGAAGTCGTCGTTTTGAATTAATGAGCATTAGCATCTTATCTACTATTATCGTTCTGATTATCGTCGTAGCCTCTATTATTCTGCATGAACTCTCTCACGGAATAGTTGCATATTGGTTGGGCGATCGTACTGCCAAAGATGCCGGTCGCCTCACGCTCAACCCCATCAAACATATCGACCCGTACATGTCTATTTTGGTGCCAGTTATTCTCTATCTCTTAAACGCCCCTGTTTTTGGCGGTGCCAAACCCGTGCCAGTAGACAATCGCAACCTCAGATGGGATGAATGGGGAATGGCTCTCGTTGCTCTCGCTGGTCCACTAACAAATTTTCTACTTGCCCTCGCAGCCTTTCTTTTGGGGCATTTTACAGGTGTTCTGTATCTGTCAGATATTTGCGCCTTCATTTTCTCCGAAGTCATTTATACAAATCTCGGTCTGATGCTTTTTAACCTCATTCCCATCCCACCCTTAGACGGTTCGCGAATTCTTTATGCCGTCGCCCCCGACTCATTCCGTAACATGTTGCTCACAATGGAAAACTACGGAGTCATCATCATTTATATCCTAATTTTTCTATTTAGTGAGGTATTCTCTGGTGTGCTTATTAGTGGCATGCAAGGGATTACAGACTTTTTTTATTTCCTAGTCGGACGTTAAAATTGATTCAGGCAAATACGGTATCGTCTAACAATCCTTCAAAGGTGCATTAAAATCCATTTTCGAAAGCCCCAAAATCGCAATCTGTGGTATAATAAAAGTAATCCTGTCAGTCACATGATTTTCCTGAATAGTCATGTAATAGGGATTTCGTGGCTTCACCCTCGTGGGGGTGCGGCATAAGATTTTACCCACCTTGTATGTATTACAGGGAAAACATTCTGGCAGGACCTAATCAAAGGGTGGTCATGAAACAGAGAATTCGTGTAGTAGGACTCATCAAGACAAAAGAAGGTACTCTGATCTTAAAACGCAACAGAGGTCGCAGCGAGATGCCGATTTTGTGGGAGCTTCCTACTGGGAAAATCAATTTTGGCGAGCAACCTGAAGAAGCTATTTCACGGGTTTTATCAGAATATCTAAATCTTGTCGCCATATCAATTAAACTCAAAGATGTAATTACTTTTTTGGCGCTAGAAGGGGAGAGTCGGCTAAACAATTTGTATATCATTTATGAAATTACCATATCCGAATCCGCTAAACCGTCGCCGTCTGTCCACTATCCCGCTTTTAAATATGTCAAAGATTTCAGCAATACCAATATTCACCTTACCGACGCTAGCGCATCGGTCATAGGGATTGAGCTGAGCAATACCGAGTCAGTTAAACATCTTGCCCTAGATAACGCTTATGCTGTCGAAATAAATGTCGACGGCGCCTCGCGTGGCAACCCAGGATCTTCTGGAATCGGCTACTGCATTCATGATTTAAACGGCAAGATTATCGAGCATGGAGGCGAATCTATCGGTTTTGCGACGTCTCGCGTCGCCGAATACAATGCTATGCGCAAAGGCGTCGAGCGTGCCATCGAGCTCGGTCTAACCTCGGTCCGATTTTGTTCCGATAGCCTCATGGTCGTCA
This sequence comes from bacterium, assembly GCA_963615165.1. Lineage (GTDB taxonomy): Bacteria > Patescibacteriota > Saccharimonadia > Saccharimonadales > Saccharimonadaceae > Nanosyncoccus. The sequence continues at coordinate 1,700 of CAVEGL010000134.1, forward strand.
ATCAGCTAAATGGCATTTTTCGAGTCAAAAATAAAGACATTCTCCCGATTTATCAAGACATCAAAAGCAAGCTAAAGAATTTTGAATCTTGTTCTTTTGTTCACATTCCGCGCACCGAAAATTACCTCGCCGACTCCGAAGCCAATGCCGCCATCGACAGTTTCCGGAACGCCAGACAGTATAACGATTAAAGAGTGGGCAAATAGCTAGTGTTGCAAACCTACTGAATATTTTAGGTATTCCCAAACCCCCGTCAGCGTGTTATAATATCTATGAGCCTGAAGGGCAACCGCTTTTTATAAGAGGAAAGTCCGGGCAACACAGAGCAGGGTAGTCGCTAACAGCGACCGTC
>CAVEGL010000135.1:0-2035 GCA_963615165.1 bacterium
CGCCTGTACATCAGTCGCATCAACCATCGCAACATTGAGCAACCCATCCTTCTCACCCAACGGGATCGCCAACACACGCGTAGATGCATCACTCGGTATCAAAGACAAAATATCCTGATCAATCGAAATATTTTTCAGTTCCACATACGGCACGCCAATAATCGCCGCCGTAGCGCGCGCAACCATATCCTTACTGATAATTTTGCGCCCAATCAGCTCATCCAGCGCCCGCTTCCCTTCCGTCTCTGCCTGATTTCTGATCGAAATCACCACATTTGGGTCCGCCAAACCCTCCGCCAAAAGCAGATCGATAATGCGTTTTTCCGCCTCTTTAGTCAACAAAGCCATTATTCAGTCTCCGTGGCTTCACCCTCAGCATTAGTCGAAAAATCATCCAAGCACACTCCGTTTTCGTCAAAATTCTCACATTCCCCCACATATTCCTCCACAGTCGGATTAATCGCCTCAACATTAAACACTTCCGAGTTAATTTCTGGCAAGTCCGCCGTCACCGAAGTCTCCAAAGTATTTATCTCGACCGCCTCAATCTCTCCAAAAAACAAATTACAAACCAAATACCCCACCGACACCCCCACAATGGCCGCCACCACCGTAGTAATCAAATCTGTTTTCATTTCTTCTTATCTCCTACCGGTATTTTAGTTTTAGACTCCGAAACCGTAGTCTTGTTCATATAGTAGGCATTAGCCGAAAGACTAATATTCAAGCTGTTCCCGCCTTCCCACTCAAAAGTCGCACTCTGAATATCAAATTCCCGAATCGAACGCTCAATATTGCTAAGCACCCGATTTGCCGTCGCCGTATCCGAATCCACCGCAAAAGAAACCGCAATCGAATTCAGATTATTTCCGCCTTCCACCACCGCCGTATCTTCACTCGGGCTAAGCCCACTCGGCACCCAATCCGAAAGATTAAATATCTGATTCAAGCTTGCCATCAGCGCAAATTCATTCTTATCAGACGGCAACGCCTCTGGAATAATCCGAATCGCCGAACAGCGCGTGATTAATTCGCTCGCCACCATCAACTCCGTACCCGTAGTCGCCGACTCATAATTAGCCTCCAGCTCCTCATAAGTATACTCCGCATTCGTATCGGAATTAATACACCCCGAATCCAAACTTTTCGACACCGAATTCAGTGCTGTATTAGACGCCAGCCCCATCAAAATATTATAACGTAGCGACCCTTGCACCTCCTCCACATCAATATTATTCGGCGTGCATTTATCAAGCTCATCTTTAGTATAAACCTCCCCTTTAGGCAACTTACAGATTCCCACCGCACTGATAAACTCCGAGTATTCCGCAATCGAATCATTTGCCGCATCAATTACCTTCGCATTATAAGCAATCTGCCTACTCATTTTAATCGCAATCGAAACCGCCGCCCCGAGCAACAACCCAGCCACTAAAACCGAGAGAATAATATACTCTTGCGCCTCCGTAATCTTGATTCTTTTCGAAATAGCAATCTCTTTAGCCATTATTTACTCCCATTATTTTTACATGCCATATCACCATCCGCACAATCCGCCGCCCGCTCTGCGAAAATGTTTTGAATCTGAACATAAGAATCAGTCACATCATAATGCCCCGAAATCGACGGATACATCACATGGTGGCTAGAAAAATCAAAGACTTTCGGATCAATCGCCACCGTAGCCGAAAACCTCAACACTAAATCATCATCCGAGCTCCGCCCGTTCGACGAATCCGAGATTATCAACCCCTCCGATCCTCCAGGGATCAAGAGACAACTATCATTCTGTTCCGTCCAGACCACCCCACCATCAGCGCCCTTTGCTCCGGAATAAGTAATGCATTTACTCTCAAAATGCGCCACATTGGTAATCTGCCCATTCAAATCCATATTCGGCTCGGTATCAGAAGCCGTCTCATGATACCAATCATTATATTGCGGCGTCCGCCAAATCTTTACCACCTGTTCACCTTCATATTCCTCCATTACGTAATCATTCGCATTTTCACCAGTCGTAGCCGCCGGATTGCAC
>CAVEGL010000136.1:0-2014 GCA_963615165.1 bacterium
GACCTTCTCGTCGATACAAATTCCCATCTGCCGCAATAAAACCTAGCCAATAAGCTTTTTCGGGTTTATTTATTTGTTCAAAATAAGCTGAGTCACAAAAATAGATTACGCCTTGCTTTTTTGATGTTCCATTCTCGCTCCAGATTTTTTTAATGAAAGAAGCAGAACATTTTAATTCTTTTGCGAGTTGAGTTTTTGTCTTTTTCCCTTGTTGGCTACAAATATAATCAGTTTGTGCTCTTAAATTATTATTTAATTCTGTTGCTGAAATTCCTAGTTTTTTTCTATGATTAGAAATTGTGCTTTTACTACAACCACACTCTTGAGCCATTTGAGCGTTGGTTTTGGTTTTATAATTTTGTAAAATGTAATTATCAATATTCAGCCTATGCATTTAAGCCACCTTTATGGTTCCCGGCGTATTGGCGACTCGAAGTTTGGTCCGCAGGGCGCGGCCGCTCTTGGGGCGGATTTGGAGTTCATACCCATTAGGAATAGCAACCTTAATTCCCAAAGGAATCAATTTTGTCTCGCCCGGCGCGATAGTGATATCTTCAAGTGCGTATACATCCATTCCGCTATCGGTTACATGAGCATAAGTCGGCGCTTTGGCGCGCTCATCACATTTTTCAATGGGAATCTTTATAACACGTTTCGCCGCACCTAATGACTCTGCAAAAGCGTTGTGAAGTAAAGAAACCATTGACTTCAAAAAAGAAATCTTTTGCGCACTTAACTGATGTAAGTCCGACTGGTCCAATAACAAAATTGTGCCGTTAAGAAAAGTTTCGACCTCTTCTAAAGACAATTGCATCGAATTCATTGCTTGAGAAAAGTTAAATTGGACTTCCGGAGTGGCAAGTAACTTTTCATAATTACCTAAGATAACTGCTGAAATTGCTGCAAATTGGTCTTCCGGCATTGCAAGCAAGGAGCTAATTTGGCGGAAATTTTCGTTATTTTCTACATCAAGGTCTTCTAAAAGTTTGTGTAATTGGAGTTCTTTATCGAGTTGTGAGTTCTCCATAGCTATCACCTCTGTTAAAAAGTTTTGCTCCTTTTTATGATATAATTATATCATAAAAAAGAAGCAAAGTCAAATTTTCTCTTATCTTTCTTTTAGGATTAAATTAAGGATTATGCCAACAACCAAGGCAAGAGCAGTTGCGCTCAAACTCATGGTCGCACCACCTACCACGAGGCCGCTGATACCGAGTGAAAGCACCGAAGAAGTAATAATTAAATCTTTTTGATTATCGAGATTAACTGTTTGAAGCATTTTTACACCACTGCAAGCAATAAAACCATAAAGAATAATTGCGCTGCCAGCGAAAACGCAAGAAGGGATGGATGCAATAAATGCTTGAACAGGGTCGATTACACCCAAAATCATTAACATTATCGCCGCGGTAAAAGTCACACGGGTAGAAGCCACTTTTGAAAAGCCGACACAAGCCACACTTTCGCCATAGCTACAGCCGCCAAGGCCGCCGTACCACGATGTTGCCAAGTTGGCTAGGCCTTCACCAATAAAAATTCGGCCAAGTCCGGGGTCTCGGTATAAGTCAACACCAATAATATTGCCGAGCGCGGCAGTATCTGACAAACATTCCATCATAGCACTAATGGTAAATGCCACATAAAGAACAATTAGACTAATTAATATCGTTGGGTCAATTGCCGTCCAGTGTGAAAATGCAAAGTCGGGCATCGCGAAAATTTTGAGATTGGAGAACACTGAGAAGTCAACAATTTTAAACATACCAGTCACGGTTAAAATAATAGAGTAAACATAACCGATTAAAGTCCCCAATAAAAAGGGGAGGATTCTCGCAACCCCCTTCGCATAATGAGAAATCAACGCGATTGAAAACATGGTCACGAAGGCCGCGCTTACGCCCCACATATTGGTTTCGCCGCCAATTTGGACATAGGTCGTAATAAAAGCCATTAGATTGACGCCAATAACAACCGTCACAGCTCCAATAAGGGCCTTAGGAAAGACTTTATAAAT